>PIXU01000042.1 GCA_003601795.1 Candidatus Methanophagales archaeon | reverse complement strand
TTTACAAGGGTGTCGCCCGTTAAAGTTGCACCAGCTATGGGCTTATTACCGTTTGATGACAATGCAGTTGTTGATTTTCTAACAAGAAGACACAGAATGGCAGGAGGAAAGATGGAAGGTGATATTGTTAACGTTGAGATTGGAGTCAATCTGTACAAGGGTGGTATAGCAATAGATATTGCGAGAGTGGGAGGAGAAGAGAGAATTAACGAAAAGGAGAGGACAGTTAAGATTGAATACTTTTTAGAAGAGGAAGAAGAGGATATCAAAGGTTCTTGAAGCCCTTAGATTTCTATCGAACTACTCGAAACAGGCAAGGTTGCTTACTGACTTCACGCCCGATATAATCCTGATTGCGTTTCAGGATGTGTATTCGCACAGATTGCAGAAGGCTCTGACTCTGAGTGGTGGAGTAATAAATCTGGAGCGGTTAGAGGCGGTGCTCAGCGATGTTCGGGAGTACAGTCCATGGATAATTGGAGGAGTTATGCCAGGGGTAATAGAGGGCGAAGAAGAAGTGATAGCGAAATTAGAGGAACTGGGAGTGGGGGTCAAGCGAACAAATGAAGCATTAACGGAAGCGGTGGAGTATCTGGGAAGACAGAATTTAGAATAACATGCTCGGTCTGAAGCTGAGGGTGGACTGCCCGTATTTCACGACGTTCCGAAGACCGGTATCTACATCTACCATTTTGACCACCATTATTCCGCCTTACACCACGCTTAGGGGTATGATTTCAAATGCTCTTGGACTACCAAGAGATGATTTAAGGGTTCAGGAATGGTTTAAAATCGGTATAAAACCTCTCAATCGTGAATTTGAGAAAAGTAGAGAGCTGGCGAAGATTCTGAAGTTGAAAGGTACAGGAAAGAGTTATCAAAGAGATTTCCCCTCTGCACCAATGTTCAGGGAGTTTCTGGTTGATTCCGCTTATGAAATATTTCTGGTTGGAGAAGAGAGTAGAATTAGAGATGTGCACTCTGCACTTTTAAGTCCGAAGCGACCACTGTATCTTGGTGGCTCGGATGAAATGGTGGATGTGGATGTTTCCGAGCCGGTGAAAGTTGAGGAGTTAGAAGCGGAAGAAGTTTGGAGCGTTGTGGGAGGGATTCACGAGGGATGTGTAGTGGAAAGAGTGCCATACAAGTTCGTAAAGGTTAGAAAGACATTTAACGTGGAGTATAAGACCGTGTCGGTTCCGATGCAGTATCCAGTGAGGATGAGAGAAAAAATAGGAGTAATTAAGTTGGAAGAGGGAGAGCATATATGGGTGACCTGATTCCCACGAATATAGACGATTTTATTGAAGATTTCCTTAAAAATAGCCTACAAATAGATGTTTTAGATTATCAAAAGCTCGAATCAGGCGGAGAAGGGTATACCATTCTATATGTATCAAATTTAGAAGAAGCACAGATCAACGTTTTAAAAAGTGCAGGTTTTGAACAAATTAAGAGCGATTTATGGATTTATGAAGGATTTGAAGCGAATCTCGAAGGTTTGAAAGATTCAACAAGGGGGTATTTCGAGAATTTACAAAAAGAGAAGTGGAATGAACTGATATATCTTAGACAACAAATTGATAACACGTTTTATACCAAACATGGTAAAGAAGCAATGTTCAGAACCACGCATAACACCCCAAGAATTGTTCTTAAATGGCATGGACGATTGGCTTTTGATGAATCAACACTCAACGACTTTATAAGTGATCTAAACAAACTATTAGGAGTGGGTAAAGTAGAAGAACTTTTCAACAGTTCAAGATTTATAAAAGGAATAAGATATTTGAGAAATGTTACAATAGCACACGATTCGAGTAAAATTAATCAGATTGAAGTAGCTAATAAGTACCTTGAAGATATTATTGGCACACCCTATCTCAAGTATTGGTTTCAGTTTATTAGTGTCCAACTACGGCTTATAGAGGATGGAATTGAGTTCTTAAGGGAGGAGGTGAAAGAAAAAGAAGATGAACATTTCAGGTAATTCGCCAATAGCAAAACTTGAACTCAAGGGCGACGAGAAATACTACCAAACGCTTGAAGGGCATACAATAGACGCTCTCGCGATACTCAAGGGATATATTCAGAGAAGACGGGAGGTAATCGTTCAGTTCTGTAAAAGATGGGAATTAGAAGAGGAGAAGTTTCTGAGGAACCTATTTTTGACGGTATATCTCCATGACATCGGCAAATTAACAAAAGAATTCCAGATGAATATAAAGCGGAATAAAAGGTCGCAGAGATATCCTCACGCATATTATGGCTTCTTTTTGCTTCGTGAATCCTTTACAGATGGAACAATTGAGATACCGGTAGAGCTTGCGGCAATTCTTGGGCATCACACACAGCTTTACGAGCAGGTATATAGTGATGAAAACCAGTTTGAAAAGCCCACATTTTTAGAGAAGGAAATAGGGGAATTCGTAAATAACGCTATGAGTGTGTATAAAGATTATGGTTTCGACGAATTTTTTGAATTTAGAGGATTTGGTGTAACAATTCCGGATTTCAGCTGGAAGAAAATAGGGAATGCCAGAAATAAATTTGTGAGAGGGATAAACAGGTATGTAAAGGAGAACAAAAACTGGGAGCGGACAAAATCCATATTCGCTTATCTCTTTGCAATACTCCAGACGTGTGATGATTATTCGAGTGCTTACTTCTCAAATTATATTATGGAGTACAGAGGAGAAGAGAGGATTTTTGATGGTGTGTTGAAGAATCCCGAAGTATACGTGCCTCTATTAGAGGTGGATAACCCGGTTAAGAAGGCTCTCGGAGATAAAGAGCCTTACAAATTCCAGAATGATTTAGTTGATGCTCCAAAATTTGTAACACTCTTCGCACCATGCGGCAGGGGGAAAACAGAAGCAGCCTTACTATGGGCTCTAAGTGCACTGAAGAAATACAGAAGGGACAAGATTGTTTTTGCAATGCCAACACAGACAACGAGCAATGCAATGTATGACCGACTACTAAAAATTTTTGGTGAAGAAAATGTTGGACTTTACCACGGAAGAAGCTTTGTCAAACTCAAACAACAAATAGCGGAAAAGGAAGAGGCAGAGGAAGAGGGAGGGTGGGATTTTGATGATGAGGAAGAAATAGAGGAGATAAAGAGCGAGACTTTTAAAGGCAACATCCTGTTCAAGCCGATAACCATCACTTCAATTGACCATTTGCTTTATGGCTTCGTAAAAGGATTCAGCCAGGCGGATTTTGCAGTGGGAAATTTGCAGAATGGCGTTATTATTTTTGATGAGGTGCATTACTATGAGAAATTAACGCTGGAGCATCTATTAACGCTATTCAAAATTCTGGTAAAGATGGACATTCCGCATTTACTCATGTCAGGTACTCTACCGGATTTCATGCTCAGGGAGCTGGATTCCCGATACAAGCACATTACAGATTGGGAAGGACTGGAATACAGACCTTTCAAGCTTGAAGTTCAAGAAGAAACAGCATTTAGTGAAGATGTTATCACAGAAATAATAGAGGGCTATAAGAAAGGGTTAACGCAATTCGTGATTTTAAATACAGTGGAGAGGGCGAAGCAGTTTTATCTGAGGCTGAAAGAGGAGCTAAGAGATTTTGAAGAGCCGAATATAATGCTCTATCATTCTCAGTTTACTTACAGCGATAGAGTGAAGAAAGAGGCAGAAATTTACAGCAGGATAAAAAATAAGCCCTTCTTGCTGGTTGCGACGCAGGTAATTGAAGTTTCACTGGATATTTCGTGCGATGTTATGCATACCGAGCTTGCTCCGGCAGATGCTATGGGTCAGAGAGCGGGCAGACTCAACAGAGGAGGTAGAGAGTGGAGGAATGGGATTGAACACGTTTTAAAAGTTTATATGCCAGAGAACCACCTCCCTTACGATGAATCATTGATGGATAGGGTGAAGTTGATTGTCAGGGATTACGAGCGCCCGATGAGTTATAGAGAGCTAAAAGAATTCTGTGATGTGGTCTATGCAGATTATGAGCTTGAGATTCCGAATCCTGAGTACAATCTGTGGTCTTTGTTCAGGGAATCTACGGTTTTTGGAGAGTACTGGAAGGATATTGCATATGAAGATGAAGAAGGGCGGATGTTCAGGGTTAGAGAAGATAAGTTCCAGCATGTGGATGTTATTCCGGAGTGTATTTATGAAAAAGAGGGCGAAAATGCCCTGAGAGTGGAGAATATGGTAAAAATACCACTTTATCTCCTGTTGAAGGATATGAATGAAGGGACGGGTTATTTCTACCTCCCAAGAGGTCAAGAAAGGAAGAAAAGTACAAAAATATATCGGATTTGTCGTTATCCATACAGCTACGAGATTGGGTTTGATTATGGTGCGGAGGATGAGGTATTGATACTCTAACATTTGAAGAGCGCAGATTATGCCCCGCATCACCGGTAACCTGATAAACGCGTACTACGTATGCAAGAGGAAGTTGTGGCTAAGTGAAGACATTGGCGATAATAAATAGAGATAAACCGCCATCAGTGGAAAAGGTGAAATACTGCGAGAATTGTGCATATAACGATTTCTGCTGGTCGTGACAGTGATACCTTTGCAAGCAAAAAGCTTTACAAAACCGTATATATTTCCTATAGATCTCACGACCAGTATTTCATCTAAATTTCCATTTTTCGGCCTTTTTTCTTGTCGTTTGCGGTTAGAATGCCGTTTTCACATAATTCGGTGTATTCGGTATGCCATCCGGTTCCGGGTCAGGCAAAATTCCACTCTTTCTTTCATAACAGGGCTTCACATCCTATCGCCTGTGCGCTTCCCCTACCAGTTCACCTACATTTTTATAACCATTATTGCGAATATACTCCTTCAAATCCTCCTTTATCCTTTTAAATATGCCATGACCCTGAGTTACCAGCGCACTACCTATCTGGAACAGGCTTGCACCGTTCCTCGCATAATCT
>PIXU01000041.1 GCA_003601795.1 Candidatus Methanophagales archaeon | reverse complement strand
CAAATGCAAAGGGAAAAAGATGTTTGCATTGCAATTAAAACTAATAAGTGAACTGACATCATTGTTAAAAACGAATAAAATTGATTTGGTTGTAATGAACGAAGCTCTGGTTTCGCTTAATTATGAAATAATTAAAGCAAATAATCATATATTTTCACAAGAGATGAAACAGAATTTGAGCACATAACTATGTCGAGATATTTGGACAGAAGATAAATTCGCCGTTTTGTGGCACGTTATTTGAAAAGGTAATCCCATGAAAAATCTAAACGAAATAATTGACAAGATCGTAGAGCAGACTGGAAAAGACAGGAACGAAATTCTTGAGATGGTGAAGCAGAAGCATCGCGATATGTCAAACCTGATAAGCGAAGAGGGGGCGGCGTACATAGTTGCAAAGGACATGGGAATCGAATTGATAAAGAAAAGGGAATATAACCTGAAGGTGTGCAATGTCATATCTGGCATGCAAAACATAAACATCGTTGGCAGGATTACGAGAATCGATGACGTAAAGAACTTCAAGACAAAAAGAAAGGATGACCAGGGAGCTGAATACGATTTTGAAGGAAGGGTCTGCTCATTGCACATCGGAGACGATACCGGCGTGATAAGGCTTGTTCTGTGGAACGACGAGATCGACAACATAAAGGGATTGAACAGGGGAGACGTGATAAGAATAAGCAATGGATATGTCAAGGACAATTTCGGAATACCGGAGATAAGACTTGGCGGCGGGAAAATAGAGAAAATTGAAAAGGAAATGCCGACGATAGAAGAGATCGAAAGGCGCGCAAAAAAACCCGAGGTGCAGAAAAGGTTCTACAACAAGATGAACATCGCCGACATAAAGCAGGGCGACTCGGCAAGCATACGCGCGTGCCTTGTTCAGATATTCCAGACGAGCATGTTCTTTTTCACGTGCCCGGAATGCGGGATAAGAGTTAAAGACAAATGCGAGGTTCATGGAAAGGGAGAGCCGAATCTCGTGATATCTGGCGTGGCCGACGACGGGACAGGCAACATCAGAATAGTCCTGTTCAGGAACAGCGCCGAAAAGGTTCTTGGGTTATCGACGAACGAGGCGTGGAAACTCTTTAAAGAAAGCGATGCCGACGCGTTGCGCGGCAGAATTCAGCTTGGAAAGGATTTCATATTCAACGGGTTCGTGAAAAGGAACCAGATGTTTGACAGGCTGGAGTTCGTTGCAAACGAGGTTAAGGATGTCGATATCAAGGAAGAGGTAGAAAGATTGTTGAAATGATATCATGTTCGACGCAATCGCCCGCCAACCGGACTATCCTCCACCATGCTAATATTCGATCTTCATATAACATCAAGCGCAAAAGAAGTTTTATGGAGCGAATCGAAAATTGAGTAAGGCGTGAACGAGCGAGCCGTTTAAGCATTGATGGGTGCAATAACTTAATTCATGCTTAAATATTTTTCTTCATAATCTTTATTTGATAGTTATGCCAGAAGAAGGGGAGGAAGAAAGAAAAGAAGAATTCTCATTGGAGGACCTGCCGGGAGTTGGCCCAAAGGCCGCGGAGAAGCTGATGCAATCGGGATACAGGGACTTCATGTCAATAGCCACGGCATCGGCCGGCGAGATCGCGGCGGCATGCGAACTTGGCGAGACAACCGCCCAGAAAATCATCGATGCGGCCAGAAGCAAACTGAAAATGGGTTTTGAAACCGGAGATGAGATACTCAAAAAAAGAAAGAAGATCGGCAAGCTAACGACCGGAAGCAAGGCGCTCGACACACTGTTGGCTGGAGGAATTGAGACCCAGGCAATAACAGAGGTGCACGGCGCCTACGGCTCTGGAAAATCTCAACTGGCCATGCAACTCGCCGTGAATGTCCAACTGCCAGAAAGCAGGGGCGGCTTGAACGGCACATGCGTGTTCATAGATACGGAAAGCACGTTCAGACCGGAGCGGATAATGCAGATGGCTCAGGCATTGAAATTAAATCCGGAAAGCGTTTTAAAAAATATTTACGTGGGAAGGGCGTACAACTCAGACCACCAGATGCTGCTCGCCGAAAAGGCAAAAGATATAATAAGGGAGAAAAATGTGAAGCTGCTCGTCATCGACTCGCTAACGAGCCAGTTCAGGTCAGATTACAGCGGCAGGGGAGAGCTCGCCTCGAGGCAGCAAAAGCTCAACAGGCACATGCACAGCCTCCAGAGAATGGCGGACTCTTATAATATTCCAGTATTTGTCACGAACCAGGTCATGGCTAGACCGGACATGCTTTTCGGAGACCCGACCGTGGCAATCGGCGGCCACATAGTCGGGCACGCGGCGATGTTCAGATTGTACCTGAGAAAAAGCAAGCAGGAAAAGAGGATCGCCAGGCTGATAGACTCCCCGTACCTTCCAGAGGGCGAGGCGGTGTTCAAATTGCTCGGCGAGGGGGTCAGGGATGTTTAGGTTATTTGTTTGCCGTGATCGGTGAGCCAATCGAATATGTCCGCAATACTAGTGCTACTCACTTATCGTCTCAATAACCTCATCCGCTTCTTCGCAGGGCATTGCTTTTCTATACCTTTTTAGCTTTGTCGGCAAAAGTCCGCACGCTTCCGCTTTTATGATGAACCTTCGGACTGGGATAGTTTGCCCCATCCGACGAAAACAGGTCTCTTCGAGACGAGCCTGTCGAGAGGAAGCGGCTTGTATGGAAGGCCCGCTGTTTTAGATTTAATGTATTTCACTATGTCATCGAGGAACATTTTTTCTATTTTTCCGGTTTCCCTGAATCTTACCGAGAATTTCTCGCCCCGCTTTTCTTTTTCGCCGATAACGAGGGTCAGGGGTATCCATTCAGTCTCGGCATTCATGATTTTCTTTTGTACGCTTTCTGTCCTGTCATCCACATCAACCCTTATTCCCCTCTCTTCAAACTGGTCGGCAATCTTTTCGCAAAACTCTATATAAGAGTCGCTCACCGGGCACAGTCTTATTTGCGTTGGGCTCAGCCACAATGGCAGCATGGGATTTTTTTTGTTCTTTTCGTCAATGGCAGCGTTCTCAAGAATAGAGCACAATGTTCTTTCTATGCTTCCAAACGTTGAACAATGAATTATAATGCATGGATAATTTTTGTTATCTTCGCCCCTGTATGTTATGTTAAAGCGTTCTCCGTTTACTACATCGAATTGGACCGTCGATATCTGCGAGTTTGCTCCGTCAGCCTCTATGGATTGATACTCATTTTTGAGTGAATAGTAATGGCTTCTTTTCGGCATCAATTTCACAAAGCTCGGCACCCCGAGTTCTTTTACCAAATCAAGAACCCATTTTTTATGTTCTTCGTAGAATGATTCGACTGCCTCCCAGCCAAGCACCCACCGCCTTTTTGATATTATGTTATTCATGAGGTCCTGGCATAAAAAGCAGAGTTTTCTGAACTCGTCTTTTGCCTGATTTTCATCGGCGCAAAAGGCGTGCAGATCTGTCATCGTGAAATTTCTGACCCTTCTCAAGCCGCACAGCTCGCCCTTTTGCTCCTTCCTAAAGCATATCGCCTCTTCGTATTCCTTTACTGGCATGTTTTTGTAACTAAAGTTCAGTTTCTGCATGAACGGGAATGCTCCTGGGTCCGATGCGAATCTTAGGACGAACTCCTCTTTCTCTTCCCTTATTCTATAGTCTTTTTCGTGGAATTCGCCGATAAGTTTTCTTATGTTCTGGTCAGACGTTCTGTAAATTATAGGATTCTGTATTTTGAAAGCCCCGTAGTTTCTTGCCAGATTCTCCTGAAAAGCAAGAATAAGGTCTTTTATCAGCAATCCTTTCGGATACCATTTAAAATTACCTATGTCGCTTTCCGGACAGTAATCAACGAGTTCTAATTTTCTCATATATTCTATGTGTTTTGGTTTGTCTCTCTCTTCTGGATTGCCTTCGAGCTCGTTTCTGACAAATTTATTCAGCATCTCATATTGTTGGCCTTTATTTTTCCATATTTCGGATTTCTTCCAGTCTTTTTTTGTTATAACATATTCCCTGCCGTTTGCATCGATGAGAATAAATTTATGAAATTCGCTCCCTTTTTTTCTCTCTTTTGCCGGTTTTTCAACACCGATCTCTCTCGACAACTCCGACAACGGGTGGCCCTTGCATTTGATCGTAAAAGCCTTGTACCACCCAAACGGCGCGCGATAAGTTTTGTATCGTTTTTTTAAAATATTTTCCGCATTTTTCAAAATTTTTAATGCCGCGTCAGGAGACGCCAGATCCCTGCCGAGATGGGCGTAGGGGTAAAGAACTATGCTGTTCGTCTTAACTTCCTTTGCCACCTTCTCGATTTCTTTGGCAAAATTTTTACTGACCTGCTCCGTGTCCTTTTCGTCGTTCTTTTCAACAGATGTAAATACGACCAGGCAATCGTTTATCTTTTCCCTGCCCTTTCTCCACTCTTCGGCATTCTTTATCGCTTTTCGTTTTGGCTCAAATTCCAGAAAGTCGCTGTGAATAAGTAGAATTTTCATCTTAAACACCTCAAGGAGACTCCACGCAAAAGCGTGGAGAGGAATTGAGGTAAATGTTTAAATATTTGTTTCTGCAATATATAACTATGCAAGTTGCTAAAGTATCACGCCCATAACGCAGATTTTAATACATCTGCAACATTGGTATTAGGGCAACGCTCCCTGATGCCAAAGGGTGCGTAAACCACCCTTTAGGTCTTATGACCTATAAAGCTCCGTGCGTAAGCGGGGAGTAGTTTACATAAATTATTTAATTAACTTAAATTTTAAAAAATGTTTTTACCACAAAACTCTGGAGCTGAAAAAGATTGATTCCAATTGGAGCGCAAATCTTTGGCCGCGTTGTTTGATATGCGAAAAGGTTACACTGCAAGAAAATGACGATTCGAGAAACTTTAATTTCTCTGCATGGCACTTTGCCGAGGTCGCGACCTCGCTCTGCGAAGCAGGAAACCCTCCTTTAGATTATGGTAGTTCACTGTAGTTATGCTCTTCACGGCTTAAAACTATTCCTTAAATTCTTTGATTAAGAATATGTTCTTGTTCTCGTCAAACGCACCGAGGCCGACCGTATCCAAAACTTGAATTGCTGTTTTGTTTTTGAACTCGCTTTTTATGTTTACGAAACCGGCATCGCAAGCCAATACTAAAATCACGTTTCCCTTTGGCTTAACCACTTTTTTTACCATTGTTCTGTCGCATACTGGAGAAAAAAGAAATTCATCAACCGGGTTATATCCGTCTTCTTTTAATTTTTCCTTGATTTCTTCCAGCCCCTCTTTGCCGCCCGTTTCGCACAGCCTCGCGCACATGTTACAGCTGACTATGGAGATTTTATCGCTCTTTTTTAGTTTTGCTTTTATCATGCCAAAAGGCTTTTTCTCAGTTACTATCATAGCAATAAATTGTTCAGATATTATATAAATAGTTTTTTAGAAACCGTTCTAAGAATGTCGTGGCCCTAAAATTGCCGTTCTTTGAACCATGCCACGGTCTTTTTCAAGCCATCATCAATATTTGTTTTTGGGTTCCAGCCAAGTTCTTTCACGGCTTTTTCATTGCTTATGTAGATTCTTCTGATTTCTTGTTTTGGCTCAGCGCGTATAGATCGAATATTGATGCCGAGAATGTTTCTGATTTTGCCGAACACGTCGTTAACGCTCGTCTCTTTTCCAGAGCCGATGTTGAAGACCTTGTTTTTGCCGTTTTTTAAAGCCAGAAGATTTGCCAACGCAACATCCTCCACATAGACGAAGTCCCTCGTCTGCTCACCGTCCCCGAACACGACCGGCGGCTTGTTGTGCAACATCCGGTCAGTGAAGATCGCGACCACGCCAGCCTCTCCATCGGACATCTGCCTGGGGCCATAAACGTTTGCATACCTTAAAATAACATAATCAAGCCCGCGCATTCTATGGTACAGTTTTATATATTCCTCGGCCGCAAGTTTTGACAATCCGTAAGGGCTCGCCGGTTTCGTGGCGTGTTTTTCATCCACCGGCAGATACTTCGGTTCGCCGTAGACTGCCACGCTTGAAGCATAGACGATTTTATCCACTTCAAACTCTTTGCAGCATTGAAGCAGATTTATGGAGCCAAGTATGTTCTGCCTCGCGTCAAACATCGGATTTTCCACCGATTTTCTCAGGCTTATCTGCGCGGCGAGATGGATTGCCATGTCCGGCCTTTCACTCTCAAATACCCGTTTAAGCTTTTCCGACTCAACGTCGATTTCATAAAATTTCGCATCTTTATTTATATTTTCTTTGCGTCCGTTGCTCAGATTATCAACAACCGCGACTTCGTAACCGTTTTTTACGAGCGCATCAACCGTATGGGACCCGATGAACCCGGCGCCGCCCGTTACAAGAACCTTCATGCTATTACCAATGGAGTTTAATTATCTTTAAATTTTTAAAGTTATAATTACCTAATTTTATTATGAGAATGGATAAACACATCATAAATGGTGTGCTATCCTTTTCTAAACCAAAATTTTTGAAAATAAAAAATAATGAAAAGGAATCAAACGATATTTTTCGGCGTTTTGTGTCAGCTGCCGAAAGGTGTTATATTTTTCTTATTTTGATACTCGTTGCCGTGCTGTTTCTGATGCTAATAATAGCGTGTCTGATGTCCTGAAATCTATTTAAATAGACACGTGTCAATATAATTATGGAAGCGGATTCAGAATGGCAAAATCCCGTAAAAAAACGGGGCCGGCCGTCCGGGGTTGATCATAGAAAGTTAGTCGCGATAATCAAAATCCTTGCCGAAAACCCGGATGGTCTGTGGTTGCGTAAAATAGCCCAAAAAGCCCGTGTACACCCGACCACGGTGAGCAATTATATTGACAAGGTGTTACGACCATTTGTTGATGACATTATTTTGGGAAGCGATGAAAAGCCGATAATTCGCGTAATCAGACTTAAATCCTCTATAATGCGCAAGATCCATCTCGGTATGTCTATTCAAGAGCTTATAAAAACCTCACAAATAATCAGAAATATTGGAAAATCCGAGCAAAAATAAGAAAAATCCCGGTTTAAACTCTCACAAAACATATGACCAATTCAAAGGCGGGGAGAATTCTATAAAATTTATCAAAATTTCTTTGCCATAAGCTATAATCATGTTCACATCACAAAAATAACAGAATGTGAACATGCGTGAACATTCCGTGAACTTAAATGTGAACTTCAAGAGATTATGTGAACATGCGTGAACAAAATGTGAACAAAAATGTGAACATCCGGCCAAAATGTGAACATATGTGAACATTATGTGAACAAAAATGTGAAGTTCACGTGAACTTAATATTAAAATGTGAACATTCCGTGAACTTAAATGTGAACTTCACGTGAACTTGATGGTTAAATGTGAACATTTTGTGAACTTCACGTGAACATAATGTGAACTTGCGTGAAGTTCACGTGAACTTGCCGTGAACAAAATGTGAACTTGGGACAGACGTGAACATGGCGTGAACTTAAATGTGAAAGTTGACCATTGAATTTATCTTCACATAATATTTCACAAAATCTTCATTTTTTGTTCATTTCGTAGGTTATCGCTTGGACGATTGTTCTTCAAGCCCGAGAAGATGCACTTTCTTTGCCGATTTTGAATATTAGCAACGCTCAACATGTTGCAATGAGAAAGAAAGATTTTATAATATCTGTGCCAAGAAAAACCAATCTTTCCAAAGCTCGGTAAATGGGAACTATAGCTATTTAAATAGTTTTGAAATAAATGTGAACATGCGTGAACATTTTGTGAACTTCACGTGAAGTTCACGTTTTTAAACATTTAAAAAGTTAAAATGTGAAATAATTCTCTATGGATGAGCTTGACGAATCAATAAAAAATCATGTGCGTGAGCAGGAGCCAAGCGAAGTAGTCGCGCCCGATGCCGAAAAAGAAATTTTATTTCATAGCACGGTAGAAAAAATCAACAAATGGTTTGACAACCAGGGATGGTCCGGGAATCCGTTTGTGCTGAATATTATTCCGTCAATATTTGTCGGCTATGAAGAGCAGAAAAATAAATTGATTGCGTGCATAGAAGAGAATCACAAATTATGTCTCGTTCTCGGCGCGACCGGCTCTGGCAAAACAACCGCGCTGAGATGGTTGTTAGACAACTTGAAAAAAAATAAAAAATTTATCACGGTTTTCATAAGCAAAGCGCCAAACAAGCCCGAAGGGTTCATCGAAATTTTTAATAATCTGTTCAAACCTCCGTGGTACTTGTCATTTCTGAACCTGTTTATGCCTAACATAAAAAATGTTCACCAGATTCCGGATTTTCTAAATCAAAAATTAAAAGACAAGCATATTATTATACTTTGCGACGAGGCTCATGAGGCGAGTGTAAATGTTTTGCAATGGCTCCGCGTAATTACAGATCAGGTAAATAATATGTCTGTTATATTGTTCGCCCTTCCAATGTTCGAGGACATTCTAAAGAAAAAACTCGAGACATTTTACAAGAGAGTTACTACAAAAATTACGCTTTCATCCCTGACAAAAGAAGATGTGAAAGAATTGATAGAAAAGCGTATTGACAATGTTGCCAAAGAGCCGAATAGAAACAACCCGTTCCCGGAAGAAACGATAGACGCTATATTCAGGCAGACGGGCGGGTTCCCGCGCGAGGTGCTGAGGGTCTGCGACATGGCTATAAACAAGGCCATAGAGCGAAACATCAACAGAATAGAGCCGGACATGATAAAAGAGAAAAGAATTGAAAAGGAAAAGACCGCGGACATAAAGTCCATGCCGAAAAGACAGCGCGAGATAGTCGATGCCATAAGGCTTGGCAGAGCAACGCCTGGTGAAATAGTCGACGCAATCGACCTATCGAAATACAAATCAAGGCAGCATGCGCTGAGAAGCGTGAACAACATCTTGCAAAGACTAAAACAGGACGGAATAGTTGAGAGAGAAAGGCGCGGAAAAACGTTTGTCTATTCACTTGGACCAAAGGCGAGCAGCCTCGTTGTCGAGGCATAATGCCCAACATAAAAAATTAAGGCATGCGATTTTGAAAATGCGAATTCAATCCCTTTGAGCCGTAAGGTCTTTCCACCCCATCTGGAAAATATACTAATTGACCCAAAGCCAAAATATCCCCCGGTTTTATGATTTCGCGTGTGAAATATTTTTTTGGCTGTACAGAGAAATATCCGCAATAACCCGGGTCAACCCAACCAGCATCAGCACCTAAACTTTCAAAGAAATCAATAAAATGATGCGTGTCATGTCCCTCTTTTTTATGTAAATTTTCCATTGCTGTTGGAATTGGAAGATTT
>PIXU01000040.1 GCA_003601795.1 Candidatus Methanophagales archaeon | reverse complement strand
TATCTCCTCTATCTCCTCTTCGCTCAGCGTGTAGTTGTTTGATGCATTGGCTTTAATCTTAGTCCCATCGGTGGAGATATGCCCCAGGTTCAACATCCCCAACGATTTGGCGACAGTGACGGTCTTCTTAAACGCTTCTTCAATCAACTCCTTGCACTCCCTTTTAAAATTGCATATCGTCCTGAAATCGGGCTTCTCATTCCCGGTTAGATGCATGTAGACTTCAGCAACATCCGGCGTGAATATGCAGGATTGCCGGGTGTGGACCGGTATTTCTCCTCCACTTCACTAATATCTATATATGCGCAGGCGATATGTCTATTGGTTGTTAGGTAATTGTTGGAACGCCTCTATATATTCACCAAATCTCTTACTTTCTCTTTTACATCCTCTGCATTCATTATGGAAGTGCCTACAAGCAAAGCATCGGCACCTGCCTCGAACATCCTTGTTGCATCTTCTTTACCATCAATTCCGCTCATCGCTATCAAAAGGCTATCGCCTGGCAGCTCAGGCTTGATTTCAGGTGCAATAGCCTCAAAAGTTGCTAAATTTACTTCAAACGTGTTCAGGTCTCGGTTGTTTATACCTATTAACGATGCGATCCCTAAAACATCCTGATTCAAAATCTTCTCCTTCGACTCGTGATCTATCTCGATAAGGGCTTCCATGCCAAGCGAAGAAGCCTTTTTTGCCAGCTCTCTCAATTTTTCGACACTTAGAAACCGTGCTATTAGCAATAATGCATTTGCCCCATACGCATATGATTCGTACACCTGAAAATCATCGAAAATGAAGTCCTTTCTCAATACTGGCAGGTCAATAGCGAGTTTTACGTTTTTCAAATCTTCTAAACTACCCAAAAACGCTCTGTCGGTTAAAACTGATATTGCACATGCACCCCCTTTTTCCATTTTTTTCGCTGCTTCCGTGGCTTCTATTTCTATCCCTATCCCTGTCCCTTCTTCTCCCTCTTTTAATCCTTTTCTCTTTATTTCTGCGATTACCGCCCTTTTTCCTGTTTTTTTGGACTCTAATATCGCTTCTTTTATGCTCCTTCGTTCCCTTAGCTTCTTAATAGTCTCCTGTTTTCTTTTTATTATTTCTTCTACCATTCTTCTCCATTTCTTTTGACTTCTGTTCTTGTTTCCATTTTTATAAAAAAGGAGATATTTTAGTGTAAAAGAAATATAGGATAGGATAAATGGAAAACAAAAAATAAAATAAAAATAGAAAAATTTATATATTATCCCGCTAACATATTAGCGGAGGTATAATGACATGATTGCGCAAGAGCAAAAGCCTATGGAAGAGATCTTGAGTTATCTCGAGGGGAAGCAGAAGGTAGTAACAATGGGCTGCGGGGGGTGCGCTACTTTCTATGGTACGGGAGACAAAAAAGCGGTAAATGAGATGGCAGAAAAACTTACGAAAGAAGGGAAGGAAGTCACCAAAATTATCTTGCCTTTAGGTATATCTGCCTGTGAGATTGATATGAGTTCAGCGTTTTTGGAAAAGAACCGAAAGGCAATCGAGAACTGCGATGCCGTCTTGGTGATGAGTTGTGGTGATGGTGTTCAAGTAGTGACCGAATACATAGATAAAAAAATGGGTCTCGCGAAAGCCACATATCCCGCAAATGATGCATTAGGGCTTGTAGGTGGTGGTCCTACTAAGTTCAAGGAGACATGTCAGTCCTGTGGTATGTGTGAATTGGGGAAAACCGCTGGTATCTGCCCTTTAACTTCATGCGGAAAGGGGTTGATGAACGGTCCTTGTGGAGGAGTGCGAGCTAATAACAAATGCGAGATAGATGAGGAAAAGGACTGCGCCTGGGTGAAGATTTATGAACGAATGGAGAAACTTGGCGAACTCGATAAGTTCATAGAAATGCGGGACCCACACGAATGGAGCAAAATGAAAAGGCCACGTCTGTTCGAGATAGAAAAACCAATCAGTCCTGTAAGAACAATGATTGGTTCTCTACCGGCATATCTGACTTTGCTCAGGAAACCAAAGCTTGAAGAATAAAAGAGGAGAGTGAAAGAAAAAAATGGGTGATGAAGTTTATAGCGACTTGATGAAAGAATTAGTGGAAGGGAAGTATGTCTTCACAGGGGAGCTGGAACCAGAGAAAGCAGGGGATGTCCACGAGCCGATTGAGATGGCAAGGGACTTGAAGGGTCTGGTAGTAGCATGTAACGTGACGGACAATCCGCAGAGTTTCGCTTACGTTAACAGTATGGCAGCATCGTATCTAATCCAGAAAGAGACCGGCATGGAGTGCGTATATCAGCTAAGGTGCGCGGACAGGAATCGGATGGCGCTATTATCCGACGTGCTTGGTGCTGGCGCCTTAGGACTGAAGAATATCTTGGCGTTAACGGGCGACCACGTATCATTGGGGGATACACCGAACGCAAAACCTGTATTCGACCTGGACTCAACCACGCTTATAGCCATGATACGGAAAGTGGTGGACGAGGGCAAGGACCTCGAAGGCAATGAAATACATAATCCGCCGAAACTGCACGTGGGTGGGGCAGCAGCACCCGGAGCAGCAAATTTAAAGGCAGAGGTTGCAAAGGTGAAGAGAAAAATCAAGGTAGGGGTGGAATACATACAAACGCAAGTCGTTTACTACACTGACGTTCTGGACAGGTTCTTTAAAGAACTGGGGAAAGTGGACATTCCGGTTCTGGTGGGAATATTCCCTGCCAGGACTTTCGGACAGGCAGATTTCTTCGATAAATACGTTGCAGGCGTGGATGTGCCGCCGGATTATCTTGAAGCTATGCGGAAGACGAAGGAGATAAAGGACAAAGAGAAGAGGAAGGAAGAGGTGGACAGAGTCAACGTAGAATTCTTTACCGAGTTTCTTGAACATCTAAAAGATACACCGGCGGCGGGATGCCACATGATGGCAGTGGGATATCCGAGGATAATTGCACCTCTTAAGAAAGTGATGGAGTAAGAATTTTTGGGATACTATTTTCCCTTTTTTTTCTTTTTTATTTTATCGGTTCCAATCATCACTGGCGATACAAAAGTTGTTGAACGAGGTGTGTGGTGCCGAGCTGATGTCCGATATAAATAATTCCAATTCCGAACGGGGTTTTGTTCTTGAAAAGAGTTTTATTTATTAAATGAAGACCATTATTATATTTATTCTAATTTAATTTAAAGAAATTGATGGCATAATGAAAGGAGTGTGTAATCGAATATGCCTGTAATAAGATTACAGTACGAAGATTTGGAAAACC
>PIXU01000039.1 GCA_003601795.1 Candidatus Methanophagales archaeon | reverse complement strand
ATGCGGGGATGCATACAAGCAGAAATTTGCCTTCGGATACTGTGGTGCGTCAGTGCATCAATGCGCCGAGGAGGGGCGCCATATAAATACCCAAACCAATAGGAGGTGATATAAGAAATGAATAAGCAACTTGCAATAGCAACAGTAGCGATAATGCTGACCGCTGTTTTGTTAGCGCCGCCAGTTATGGCATCAGCGTTAAGGGGTGATAAGACAATTGATGTAGGTGGAAAACAATTAAGAGTGATAGAACTCAAAGAGAACAGCATAGAAGGCTCAGTCGGATGAAAGGAAGTTATTCACATTCGTCGCTTTTCATTTCTTGTCGCCTCGAAGAAAAAAGGAGAAGAGACAAGCAGTGCATGAAGCAGGGCTGAACTCAAAAGCGTCTCTTCTCAGCGCTCAAATGTTCTTTATCTGCATTCGTATACGACATTAATCGTCGCACTCACTTCTATCTCTCCAGGTTCGATTGGCGGTGCTATTGGAGTGGGTATTGGCATTGCGTATTCATAATATCCCCCTCCTGCTCGGGATGGAACTACATATACGCTGCTTTCTTTGATCTCCACTACTTTTACGATATTAAGACCGAACCCACTTGCTATTGCTCCCGCTTTACCTTTCGCATCTTCACATGCCTCGTTTATTGCTGCGTACTTCGACTCCTTCTCCCTCGTTTCATTCAATCCAAATACCACCCCCCTCACATTGTTTGCTCCCGCGTCAATCGCAGCACGAATGATCTCTCCTGTTTTATCTAAATCACTCGTTTTAACCACGATTTCGTTGGTTACCCGGTATCCAACAATCTCCTCTGGTTCGCGTTCATAATCTCTAATCGTGTAGATATTGAAACGAGATGTTTCTATTTCGTCCTCTGAAATACCAAGTGTTTTCAACGCCTCAATAGTAGCGTTCATCTTAAAAGAATTATTCGCCAATGCTTTCGATACGTTTTTGTCCTCCGTTTCAACGCCGAGTCGTATCTCTACCTGATTTGGCTCTGCACTCACGATTCCCCTGCCAGAAACTGAGATAGTTGCATTACCATTATTACTACTATCTACGGCTGTTGCCCCGGAAGGGAAATTGCCTCCAATAGCTATGCAGATAGCAAATATCGCTACTACATTTATTGCCAATGCCAATGTCTTTTTCATCATTTTTTCTGATCATATCACCTCCTAAATTTTTTAAATCTATCTTTTCTCTTTCCTTCATCCTTTTATTTCAACCCCCCTTTTTTTTGCGCCACGCTGTTAGGGGCAGCGGATGGATGAGTGGAGGAGTGATAAAGCATCGGAAGCATAGATAACTCACTCCAGTGGATAGAATTTGCTTACACACGCTGGGTTTCTTGTCAATATATTCCTCACACTTATAATGCCTACAAGCTTGTCATCGTCAATCACCGGCAGTCTTCTAATGCTCCTCTCTGCCAGGAGCGCGCATGCTTTTTCAATAGATGCATATGGCCCGATAGTGATCAAAGGGCTTGACATGATTTCTTTTGCTTTGACTTCTTTTGGTCTTCTATTCTTCATTATAACTTTTATTGCTATGTCACGGTCGGTGATTATCCCCACGGGCTTACCTTCTTTTGTTATAACTACGCTCCCTATTCCCGACACTTCCATGTCTGCGGATATTATAGTGACAGGTGTCTCTTCATCCTCAGTAACGACTTTCGGTGTCATCACATCCCCCACTTCCAATGCTTCTATTGCCATCTTTCTTCTTTCACCTCTTCTTTCTCTTTTTTATATATAAATATAAAGTAAAGCTTTGTCACCATGCCAGTAGAGAAAGACCTGGTTTTAAATTTAAGTAAAACCACGTCATCGAGCGTTAATCAAAGCCAAAATAGTGCCTGAAGAAAGCGCCAAGTCCTTCAAAGAACCTTATCTCTTCGTTTTTTAAAACCTCATATCCTCTATCTATTGATTCAGAGACGTGTTTCCCCAAACTGCATGACCTCAGCTCGTTCCTCAGTAATTCCACTACATTTGTATATTTTCTCTTTATTTCCACGACATACCTGCCGTTTTCAATACGTAATGATTGTTGAGAAGCATATTTGCTTTTGAACTGCTCAGAATGGTATCTTGAAGTAACTGGTGGACCTATATGCTTTTTCACCTTTGGGAGATTCCAAACGAGGAACTCGAATATAAAAAACGCTTTGTCTCCCTCCACCGAAACATCACTTCGATATATCCTGAATCCATTTCTTTCTATCAGCCTTGCGATGGATGCTTCTGCCTTTCTCAGTTGTGGGAATAATATGTCTTCCACCACGTCAGGCGCGTCAAACAGCACCATTACGAATTCTGTTCCTCTTTCCTTCACTAATTTTATGAATTCAGCCTTGTTCATCTCTTTTTTCTCTGCGGTAGAGAAGTAACTTGCATCAGGACACGCTAAAAAATCCCTTGCCGCATCTATTAACCTGCAAAAAGAATCCAATGATACCGCTGCCGCTACATTCCTTTTCGGGTCAACAGGGTCAATAACAATAAGTGGGTCTTTTCCTTCCCCTTTGTATTTACCTCTACCTTCGATATCTATTCTTTCGCCATATTTCCACCTCGATGCGTTTCTCAATAGCCCGGCAAAGGAGGAATATCTAAGGATGAGGAGTTCACACAGATAACCCGAGAAGCCTTTTCGTCTTTGCTCAGAGCCATAAATTCCCGCTGATTTCAAAAATTGTTTTAACAGTAACACTTCGTCTTCCAGCCCTGATATCCTCTTTACAATATATTCATTATGAAAAGGAGTCCGGTCGACTGCGGATTTCAATCTCGACGCATCTATTACCGAAAAACAAGGTACTATATCCGCCTCGTGCTCCGTTCCTTCTGCATCATAAAAATAAGCGTGAATATAAGGATGCGAGGCATATCTTTCTTCGTATTTTTCAGAAATGCTTTTTGCGAGAGCAAGCCCTTTCTCTTTTAAATACTCTTCCGGAAGGTCTGCAGGAAACATGATGAATATGTCTATGTCCGCCTCGCCACTTACCCATGTATTCCTTGCGGTTGACCCTACGGAGATTGCGTGGGCTTCTATACCCATCTCTGACGCTTTTTTATTTATCTTTGCGATTATAAAGTCGGTTACTGCTTTTACTTTATTTCTCTCTCTTTCATCAGGTCTTATTTTCTCTATGACCTCTCCACATATCTTTTTTATCTCTTCTTCCCCTTTCATCTTGATTGCATGGAAAACTTTGCCCTTTCCCAACCTATTATTTCAAATTAGCGGCGATATCGGACACCTAAAAAACCTTATTAAATGCAAAAAGATATACAATAATAAATATTCTCTTGATGGATGGACGAGGAAAATGAACCAAAAGGCAAATATTATTGCAGTCGCAGGAAAAGGTGGGACTGGAAAAACCGTAATTGCCTCGCTGCTACTAAAATTCCTAACAGAAAAGGGGTTAGGGAGGGTGCTTGCGATAGATGCTGATCCAGCAACATGCCTTCCAAGCACGTTAGGTGTGGACGTAGAGAAAACAATTGGCGATGTAAGAGAAGAGATAGCATCGCCTTCGCAGGTCTTTTTTTCTGAACATATGCCTACCGATATGCTGATTGAGTATAAAATAGAGGAGATAATGATAAACACTCCTCGGTTCTCGGTATTAGCGATGGGACGTTCCGAAGGTCCCGGCTGCTATTGCCTGATAAACGACATGCTGAGGCATTTTATTGATAAGTTGTCAGCTCGGTTCCCTACAATTTTAATAGATTGCGAAGCCGGATTGGAGCATCTAAGCCGAAGAACGACACGCGATGTGGATACCATGCTTGTGGTGAGCGACCCCACGAAAAGGGGCATAGACACAGCATCGAACATAAAAAACCTTGCCGAGAAGTTGCAGATTAACTTTCGACATATATACCTGGTGTTGAATAAGGTTACAGAGGATAAAAGAGTGAAGGGCGTCCTGAATGAGATGGTGAAGAATAGTGGGGTTGAGCTTATAGGAACGGTTCCAGAGGATGAAAACATAAGAACGTTCGATTTAATAGGGAAGCCGATAACGGAACTGCCCGAGGATTCTAAAGCGGTCGTTGCGGTGAGGGAGATATTTGAACGTGTCAGCTAAAGGGTGATATATACGAAGTAAGTTTCGGGTATAATACCAGTTTGGGTGGATATACGACATTAATGTCGGATATAAAGAAGCTTGCTTATTGAAATATTGGGAGATGTAGAAAATGGGAAAAGAGATTGTTGATATTATCCTTGCAATAGTTCAGATAGGAACGCTAATTGCTTTGATCATATATGTAATAAAAACATGGCAAATGGCTTCTGCCTCAAAGAAATCAACAGAGATATCGGAAGAGATTCTTAAGGAAATGAAAGAATCTCGAGACCAAGAGATTGCACCATATGTAGTTGCCTACTTTGATATTCCTTATGGGAAGCCTTTGATATATCTTGTTATTAAGAATGTAGGCAAAAGTGTTGCAAAGGATGTCAAGTTGGAATTTCAACCGCCACTTAAAAACAGCAAGGGAGAAAAGATAAATGATATACCTCTCATAAAGGAAGGAATTGGCTCAATACCCCCAGGGTATGAAATACGAACCTTTTTTGATAGCGATTCCTATTTCAACAAAAGTAACTTACCTTTAACTTACAAGGTGAAAATTTCCTATTCTGGAACAGTTAGGACCAGAGTTATGGAACTCAGGCGCATTGACAAAACTAATTGAATTTAAGACACTATGGACGTCGGTTTACGATGGGGAACACGAAAAACTTGTAGATCCATTTCTTGCAGATTTGAAAAACAAATCTGTCATCATTGGCTCACAGCTTCTGGTTATTGCTTCCAGTGCTCCTTCTAACGTTCCATCTGAACTAGTGCATCGTTTAGTCGAAATCGCAGTTAAATTGTCCGAATTAGGAAGAGCACGTTACATTGATGAAGGGAAATCTGTTAATACTTTTGATAAACTTGGAAATTGCATTATAACTCTTATAGATGAAACTATCGAACAAATCAAAGCACAAAGTGCCACTTCAGATAACAGCGGATAAAAGGGAAATCAGAGATTTTCCCCAAATTGCCGTTGACAACTTCTTTTATCCCCAAACGTTATCGGAAATTCGTTCATGGCGCCAAGGGAATTTAAAGGAGGTGTGAGAAATAGAGGATATGAAAAATATTAAGAGAAAAATACCAGGCATGGCTTACATACTTGTTTCCTTCATTCCTTGGATTATTTATTGGGTGTTATGTGGAATGGGAAACGTAATTGGCATCTTCGCTCCTCTTGTAATTTCTTTGCTTCTTGTGGTTCCTCAAATCCGGAAATGGGAATTCAATCTGATGGACCTTACTTCTGTACTCTATTTCAGCATAGCTACGGCAGGCACATTTATTCTCGGCTTGAATGTATTTGTAAAAAGTAGCGGTTTTCTGGGTTATCTTGTCCTATCTTTCATGGCGCTATCTTCTTTAGCTATCAAGCAACCCT
>PIXU01000038.1 GCA_003601795.1 Candidatus Methanophagales archaeon | reverse complement strand
GTGCGACGACGTTGGTGGGCATTGACATACAGGAAAAGATGGCAAGAGGTGCTGAAGCGAACTTGCGGTTTTATGGGCTGGACGCTAACTTGGTTGTAGGAGATGTTTCTAAAATGGCATTGTGCGATGATAGCGTTGATGCCATCGTGACGGACCCGCCCTATGGTCGGTCATCTCTTGTATCGGGCGTAGGATACCTTACGGCAGAATCACGCTCGCGGTTCCGCGAAAAGCTATATCGAAATGCTCTGGCGGAATTCCATCGTGTGCTTAAAAAGCGAGGGAAAGTGGTTGTCATTTCTAATTCCGATTCTATTTACTCGCTTTCCTGTGAGTACGGCTTTCGTATTCTCGACAGGTGCAAATACAGGGTTCATAAAAGTTTAAGTAGGTACATCGCAGTACTTGAAAAGCAGTAGCTTAGAGATGTCACATTTCAAATTTCAAATCACTCACCACAGAGAACGCCGAGTTCGCAGAGAAAATCAGATGCCCGAGCAGAGTTAGTTGTTGCCATTCACTAGCTGCCCAAACCTACCAAACCACTAACTGGCTAAACCCTCTATCCTTTGCACTCTCCGCGGTGATAAATCACTATGTTTTATATATAGAATAAAGAACTAAAAATTAAAAAGGTGAGGGAAAAATTGAAAGTGCGGTTACCAAACGGAAGGGAAGTAGAAGCGATGGACGTGGATTTTGACACGGTAAAAGAGGATTGGAACGAATACAAGCTGGAAGACGGCACGGTATTGAAGTTCAAGACAGTCGTGAGCAGCATTATTCGCACTGAGGACTACGACCCGATGACCGGTGACCCGGTCTATCATATCCGCTCTACGAACATACTGCGAGCAAACGTGCCCGAGGAGCTGAAGCGGATGCCGGGTGGTGCGGGAAAGCCAGGTGAGAAAGAAGAAGGGGTAGAAGTGGGTTAAAAAATCGCCCCTCAGCAAAATTGATTGATGATGAAAATCACTAAATCGAGCTCATTGTTTAATACTAAATGGGTAAGTAAATGAAGGGGGAAACTAAAATGGTTCTGATTGTCGTAACAGGAATGCCGGGTGCGGGGTCGTCAACGGTGGTAGAGGAGGCGTTAAATTTAAAACCGGAAGGGGGAGAAGAAAGCATCGTGTTCGAATCCATGAATTATGGCGATGTAATGTATGAAACGGCACTGGAAAATGGATTGGTGGCGAATAGGGATGAGATGAGAACGTTACCGGGCGAAAAACAGCGTGAGATACAGATGCAGGCGTGTAAAAAGATATCAAAGATGAGCGAAAGCACGAATCTCATTGTAGATACGCACTGCACGATAAAAACGCCGCTGGGTTACCTTCCGGGATTGCCCGAGCAGGTATTGCGAGAACTGAAGCCAGACCAGTTCGTGCTGATAGAAGCTACTGCCGAAGAAATAGCTGCACGGAGGCAGAAGGACAAAACAAGGGAAAGAGACGTAGAGGCAGAAAGCAGTATAGAAGAGCATCAGTTTATGAACCGGGCGATGTCAATGGCGTATGCGTGTCTTACCGGGGCAGCGGTGAAGCTAATAGGGAATCACGATGGTGGGCTGGATAAAGCGGCAGAGGAATTTTTTGTGCTGATGAACAGGTTTAGCGGTTTAGCGGTTTAGAGGTTTGGATGTTTAGCTAACGAGCTGAACCGCTAATAAACTAAACTCCTAATTACTCACTGCACTACCTTGGTTATATTCATCTCAATAATGTCCTCTGCACCCATACTTTTCAATTTCGGTATTAAAACGTTCACATCACGCTTACTCACTACCGTTTCAACTGCGTAATAGTCCTGTTCGTAAAGTTGTGAAATCGTCGGCTTTTTCATCGCCGGGAGTGCAGACATTACTTCCTTCAATTTAGTCCCCGCAACGTTCATGCTGAGCAATACCTTTCCACGTGCTTCTATCACACCGGAAAGAAGCGTCTTTATCTCCTCTATCTCCGCCCTCTTGCTCGAGTCGTTCCACGAATCCTTATTCGCTATTAACTTCGTGTGCGATTCCAGTATCGTGTGTATAATCCGCCAGTTGTTTTTTCGCAGCGTTTCCCCGGTTTCCGTGAGTTCGACAATGGCATCCATCATGTCCTTCGCTTCGGTAGCGCCGTAGGAGAAAAATATCTGCACAGGAATGCCAAGATTGTCAAAGAACGATTTTGTAAGCTTGGGATATTCAGTGCTTATTTTACTTTGCGGTGGCATGTCCTTCGCTTCGTTTATGTCCGCTCGGTCCGCCGGCACAGCCAGGACAATTTTTACAACGCCTTCTTTTTCTGCCATTTTACTGTAGCTCAAATCCGCTATCTCCACTACATCCGCGCCTCTTTCCGCAATCCAATCTCTGCCGGTGATGCCGAGGTCAAAATATCCTTTCTCAACGTATTCCGGGATTTCCTGCGGTCTCAATATCTTCACACGCTCTATCCTCGGGTCTTCGATGCTCGGATTGTATTCCCTGTTTGTTACTTTTATTTCCAGGTCTGCCTGTTTGAACAGCAGCAGCGTTTGGGCCTCTAAACTGCCCTTCGGGATTACGATGGTTATCATTTTCTCTCTCTTTTTACTGCATATTTCTCAATCATAAAAAGCTTCACGGGCAATTTATTTTTTAGTGTGTTATTCTTCATTTCTAAAAAAGCGAGCTATATCTGGAATCATGAACCGTGAACCATGAACGAAAAAACAAAACTATTCGTGCGAACAAAATTTGAAGAGTATTACAGGCGTGCGAGGATAAGCATACCAAAAGATTTCTGGATGCGGGAATGGGGGTTCGTCTTTTTAGACCACTACTTCCCGGAGAAGCTCGTGATGAGGCGGCACAAATCGTTTGCCACGGAGAGAGAGTTAGTGAATTACCTCAGGGAGAACGCGCCTGCTCATGCATATCATTCCGCCGCTATTTACAAATATCCCGCAGCAGATATGGCGAATAAGGGCTGGCTTGGCGCTGACCTGATTTTTGACCTCGATGCTGACCATGTTGTAAGCGAAACAGAGCTTGAGCAGTATTCCTATGAGGATTTGCTGGTGCTGGTGAAAAAAGAAACAGAGAAACTGATTGACTTTATGCTCAACGATTTCGGATTTCAGGAGAAGGATATGGAACTGGTTTTTTCCGGGTCACGAGGCTATCACATACATATAGGGACTGAAGAGGTGCGAGGGCTTGGAAGCCGGGAAAGAAGGGAGATAGTGGATTATGTGATGGGCACCGGGCTCGATATGAAGAGTTTTATAGACATGCGAGAGGGGCATAGTGGTAAAATGCGTGGAAGTGAAGACTTGAGGTTGATACCCGAAGGATGGGGCAAACGGCTACTTGATGGGCTAGTAGATTTACTTCACGAAATAGCGGAAATGGAAGAGAAGAAGGCAATGGAAAAACTGAAACAGGTAGGGGAGCTAAAGGATAAAAATGCGAGAAGCATAATAAAAATTGCAAAGGATGATACCGTGATGGAGCGAATAGAAAAGGGTCAAATCCCGCGGTTCGGTAAGCAGATATGGGAAGGAATAACAAAGGCGGTAACGAAAACCGTCCGCGTAAAGTCCGCAGATAGGGTGGATGAACCTGTCACATCAGACATAAAACGGCTTATCCGGCTGCCTAATTCGTTACATGGCAAGTCAAGTCTGGAAGTGAAACCGATAAGAATTGAAACCTTTAAGGCGTTTAATCCGCTGGACGATGCAGTTGTATTTGGCGATTCGCCGGTAGAAATAACCGTCGGTCGGGATTCGTCAATAAAGCTGAAAGGCGAAACATATAAGGTAGAGAAAGGCGAAGTGGTTTCGGTGCCCGAGCACGTTGCGGTTTATTTTATGTGCAGGGGCGTTGCGGAGATATAGTTGGCGGTTTGGGGGTTTAGCGGTTTAGCGGTTTAGCGGTTTAGCGGTTTAGAGGGTTGGGGGGTTAGAGGATTAGCGGGTTGGAGCAGCTACTAAGGGTGGGGACAACTAACGCTGCTCGGGGAGAAAATTTCGCTGCGAACGTACTCAGCGATTAACGCAGACACAAGAAAACAGAAAATGAATTATAGACGCAGATTAACACAGATGATAGAATCAACACTGTTAAGCTAAAATAAATCTGCGTAAATCAGTGTAAATCAGTGTCTTAAATAGAAGGAAGCTATACTTTATATACAAGAACAAAGTGCAAAAATTTGTGTAATCTGTGGTTTTTAAAAAAGGTTTATTTTAAATGACCATATTAGATAAATTATCCTTACGCAATCTTGAGGATAGGGGAAAAAGATGGAGATAAAAATTGAAGACTTCAGGCATGGAACAGAGCTTTTGAAACGCGGGTTCGCTTCCTTGCAAAAAGGGGGCGTGATTATGGACGTGACGAGTGTGGAACAGGCGCGAATAGCGGAGGATGCGGGTGCCATTGCCGTTATGGCGCTGCATGCCGTTCCTGCGGACATCCGAAAAGCCGGTGGCGTGGCACGAATGGCTGACCCTGCGGTAGTGTC
>PIXU01000037.1 GCA_003601795.1 Candidatus Methanophagales archaeon | reverse complement strand
TGAAGAGCCTTGCGAATATTCTCTCAAGCGAAAAGCCTCTGAAATATCTTTTCGTTGGCAGCAGGGGTAATGGAAAGAGCACGGAACTCAACAGGCTCTCTGAACTTGTAAGTGATACCTTATTTGTTGTGTCATTCTCAATAAAAGACATTCTCAATCTGTGTAATCCACATCAAACAAATTGAGTTTGTCTTTTATTGAGAAGGACACAACAAACAAGGTATCACTTACAAGTTCAGAGAGCCTATTGAGTTCTGTGCTTTTTCCATTACCCCTACTGCCAACGAAAAGATATTTCAAAGGCTTTTCGCTTGAGAAAATATTCGCAAGGCTTTTCACTGGACTCGCCCTCTCCACGTAATATTCCCTGAGCTTATCCCCACTGAGCGGTTCTTGCGGGTCAAATATATCGTAAATATCAGAAAGGTCTCTCGCTTTCATCTCTTCTTTTTATTTTACGCCCATGTATAGTAAAATGTTGCTTCCATAAAAGCTTTTCCCTCTGGAGAAGGCTTCATCCCGAAAGTCAACGTAAATTAAGATAACATCTTTCGGATTATCCCAGGCGAATTGCATTCCCATTTGTTGCTCTTACAGCACTTACTATGGATAGTAGGATAAGCCTCTTGAGGTCCCGATTCACTTGGTTGGCAATCCGGAGAGAAACTCTCTTCTTTGGCTTCCCCTTATTGTATAGTTAAAGTTTTTAAATAACCCTTATTTCTCATGCATGCCCCATAGGTTTTGGTAAAAATCCCGAGGTTACACTACCGAAGATCCCTTAGTTTTGGGATGAAGCCTGGGGGTGATAAATATAAAATAGATTTTACTCATCTCCACATTTCATCGGATGGATACACGGATAAAAGAGAAATATCACTGCCTGAACTGCGGCAGATATTTCAACGAACGGAAATCGAAAAGTTTTCATCTTTTATGTATTATTCATAAAAATCGGGTAATACACCCACGAGATGAGGGGAATAGAGATAAGATGGAATAGAAAACATCTCGTGTTTGGAATGTGTGTGGCATTTGTGCTATTTAGTGCTTTTGCGGGTGCGGGTGTGGCATCTGCGAGATGGCATGTGGGAGAAAGGGAATCGGTTCATGCGGCGGCGGGGGATGCAGCAGTGACGCCTTCTTACGAAAACACAACGCATCATCATCTTTTTTCATTCGAGCATCCGCCGGAGGTAAAAGAAGGGAGGGTTTTTCATTCACATGCCCCTGAGGGGATTAGAAGAGATATGGATGCTCACGTTGTTCATATCTCTGGTTCAAATCCGGCGCCTGAAGAGGAATGGAACAGAACTTTTGGCGGGTTAGATTGGGATCGTGGCTGGTCAGCCCAGCAGACCTCAGATGGCGGGTACATCATCGCTGGCTACACACGCTCTTACGGTGCTGGCTATTATGATGCTTGGCTGATAAAAGTGAAAGGGGGAGAGCCGACGGAACTTAAAGTCCACAATATAAACACAGGCGAAGACTTCGCAACGATTCAGGCTGCGATAGATGATAATGATACAAAGGATGGACATACGATAACGGTTGACTCTGGAACTTACAATGAGAATGTGAACGTTTACAAGTCTTTAACGATTAAATCAACCTCTGGAAATCCTGCGGATACGATTGTTCAGGCAGCTAATTCAAATGATCATGTCTTTAATGTAACAGTGGATTATGTGAATATAAGTGGGTTTACGGTGGAAGGGGCGACTGACCACTACAAGGCGGGAATATACCTTTATTATGCAGATCATCGCAATATATCAAACAACAACTGCTCTTATAACGGTTATGGCATCTATCTTTATAATTCAAACAACAGCATCATATCAAACAACAATTGCTCTTACAACAACATTCAACTCTTGTATTCAAATAACAACACAATAACAAACAACAATTGCTCTTATAGTGGCATCTCGCTTTGTTATTCAAACAACAACACTATAACAGAAAACATCTGCTCTTATATCCGCCGTGGCTATGGCATCTGTCTTTCTTCTTCAAACAACAACAGCATAACAAAAAATAACTGCTCTTACAACGGTAATGATGGCATCTATATTTATGGTTCAAGCAGCAACACGATAACAAACAACAATTGCTCTTACAACCGCAGGGATGGCGTCCTGCTTGACCGTTCAAGCAGCAACACCATATCAAATAACATATGCTCTTACAACAATGATAATGGCATCTCGGTTGAGGGTTCAAACAACAGCATAACAAAAAACAACTGCTCTTACAACAGGCGTGGCATCGAGCTTTTTTATCATTTAATAAACAACACCATATCAAACAATATCTGCTCTCACAACAACGAGGATGGCATCAGGCTTTACGAATCAAACAACAATATCATAACAAACAACAATTGCTCTTACAACAGCTACGGCCTCATGCTTTCTTCTTCAAACAACAATATCATCTACCTCAACAACTTCATAGACAACACCGATAATATTTATTCTTATTATTCAACGAACATCTGGAACTCAACCGAAAAAATATCATACACTTACAACGGTTCTGAGTTTGAAAATTACTTAGGCAACTACTGGGATGATTATACTGGAACAGATACGAACAAAGATGGAATTGGCGATACACCTTACAGTATAGATTCAGACAAAGACAATTATCCACTAATGGAGCCTTGGGAGAATTACTTTAAACTACTGGATGAGAAAATATTTGACACAGAAGCGCCAGCAAATCCATATCCAAGCATCATGGGAAACCATACGGGCACAATCAAATCAAATCATACGGTTATTGCAACAAAACTCTACACTTATCCATGCGCAGGCACAGGCGGGCATACCGAATATGCTCGCATCTGGAACAAAACATGGAACGCCACCGCAACCTGGGACGGATATGCAAGCGACTGGCATAACATCTCTTTTGACAAGACCGTTGTTCTTTTACCCAATAAAACCTACAACTACACCATCCGCACAGGCTCCTATCCACAGATTCACCATACTGATGCACTGCCAACAAAGAATGGCTGGATAAATTGCACCAAATTTACAGATGCGAACGGGAAAGTTTATTATGACTGGATTCCCGCTATTAAACTATCATGACATTCGGAAATAGGGGTGTTCAGAACAACAAATAACAAATAAGCTATAGCATTTATATAGCTCTTTTATATAACTTCTACAATAAAG
>PIXU01000036.1 GCA_003601795.1 Candidatus Methanophagales archaeon | reverse complement strand
TGGTCGCCTTTTGCTATGCTGTCAGCAATCGCTAAAATCGGCGTTCCGGTAACGTGAAAAGCCATAGGAAATAGCACATTGTAGCCCTGCAATCGCTTAAATCTTGCTATTATATCGCCTATCGTATTTGTTCTCCCATGACCTATGTGCAGCGGTCCGGAAGTGTAGGGGTAAGGAACGGTCAAAAAAAACTTTAACTTTTTCTTTCCTCCTTTTTGCTCTGCTATTTCAGCATCAAATATCTTGCTTTCTTTCCATCTACGCTGCCATTTCTCTTCCGTTTCCTTGATGTTCAGTCCCGCCATTCTGTTCCTTTACTGTATTATATTTCCTTTTTAGCAAATTGTGATATTATTCTTGTGAGGGCATTTATTTATACTATAAAATAAAGCCGAGAGGTACTATAAAAGTTCAAATGTTATTTAATATACACAAAGTTCGATTTTGAATCATGGAACCAGTACGACACATATTAATTGCTATTTGTTCCTTGCTCGTGGTGATTATGGTAGGGACGGTAGGCTTTTGGTATATCGAAGCCCAACAGCAACTCTCCCTTCTTGATGCCCTCTACATGACCATAGCCACAATTACCACCGTTGGATATGGTGATATAGTTCCTGAGACTCCTGCCGGAAGAATATTTATGGCAGGATTGATGATTTCGGGCGTAGGCGTAGCCTTATATGTACTGGTAGAGATAATAGGATTAGTACTGGAAGGAAGGTTAAGCAAAGCTTTTGGTATAGCGAAGGAGAGAAGGAGCGTGGCAAAGATGAAAAACCACAAGATAATATGCGGCGGAGGTCGCACAGGGAGTGTAACAGCAGAAGAATTCAGAAAAGAAGGCTTAGATTTTGTAATCATTGAGCATGATTCTGCGATTGCAATAGAACTAAGGAAAAAGAATTTGTCGGTGGTGGAAGGAGACGCGACATTGGATGAGACTTTAATAGAAGCAGGCGTAGAACGTGCTTCTGGATTGGTATCCACTTTACCTTCGGATTCTGATAATTTATTCCTCTGCATTGCTGCGAAGGAACTCAATAAGAATCTGGAGATAGTAACGAGAGCGAGTTCTGAAGAGGCTGCTAAGCGGCTATACAGTGTTGGTGTAAAAAAAGTGATTTTAATGGAAAAAATAGGAGGGAGGAGGTTGGCAAGAAGCTTAACAAAGCCGGCAATCGTTGATTTCCTCGAGTTCGCTACGAAGACTGGGGAGACATCGTTAGAAAGTTTAACGGTTGAACATGGTGCGAAGATTGCAAATAAGCGCGTTAGAGACGCATGTACTATCTTAGGGATAAAGGAAAAAGTAGGAACAACAATAGTCGCTATTATAAGGGGCGAGGAAGTCATAAACATAGGTCCTGATGATGAAATACGGGAGGGCGATACCGTGGTAGTCATCGGGAAGCGGGAATCGCTGGATAAGCTTGGGGAGCTGGGGGTCTTCTAACAAACTTTTTTGCTTCGCAAAAACCTTTACTAAAAAAAACGCTACGCTGTTTGCTTCGCAAAACCTTTACTAAGGAATTACTTTTTATCCTTTGCTCATGATAGTTAAAAGAGAGTGTTATAAATGCGAATTTCCAAACTTCCCGAGATAGGCACGAAGTACGAGATAGAAAGTCCGAAAGGAGATAAAGTAGCGGTCATATTTTTGACGACCGGTGAGATAGAACTCTACGTCTTAGAAGCCGGTGCTGAGCACCCTTCGGTTACACGGCTGACCTCGGAAGAAGCACGACGTATCGGAAGCATTCTGACCGGAGCGATGCTCACAGTAGAACGTGAGGACGTTGAGGTGGCATTTTCAGACATTTCTGACCTCAGAATAGGTATTCATATGTGCCCTGTATCAGAGAGGCTAGTAGGAAAGAGCATCGAGGATTTGGGTATCAGGAAGAGGACGGGCATCACGGTAATAGCAATATCGAGAAGGGGACAGAACATCATCAGCCCGCCACCGGAAACGGTCTTCGAGAAGGGAGACCTGATGGTGGCAATAGGTAGCCTCGATCAAATAAAAGCATGTACGAGGGAGTTTAGATAAATGCCCTTTCTGGTGGATTTAGCTGTTGTAACGGTCTCTTGCTTAGCTCTTGGACTGGTATCGAAATATCTGAGGCAAGCCGCGATTCCTGCATACATAATCGCAGGAATAATCCTCGGAAAGAGCGGATTCAAATTGATAACCTCATATGACCTCATCCAGTGGCTGGGTGAGATCGGTGTAATCCTCTTGATGTTCTACATAGGGCTGGAATTCAACTTCAAGGGTATAAAAGAGCCCGGAACGTTATTTGCAGGTTGCACGGACTTCGGGGTGAATTTCATCACGGGATTTTCGCTGGGGCTTCTCATTGGCTTAACTCTGGTAGAGGCGTTCATACTTGCATCCGCAGTTTACATCAGCAGTTCCGCAATTGCCATTTCCTCGCTGATTGAGAACAAGAGGTTGATTTATCCTGAAGCAGAGACCGTCGTGTGGCTGATGGTGTTTGAGGACATCGTACTGGCGATTCTGCTCGTGGTGCTAACTTCCATTGTGTCCGGCAGCCTTGCCATGATCCCTGTGTCTTTAGCGGCGACTTTGGTACTCATTGTATTCATTTTGACTCTCTTCAGAAGGCTAAGCAACTTCATCTCGCCTCTATTTGAGCGTGATGACGAAATACCGATACTGCTCATTTTCGCGCTACTATTCGGTTTTTCAGCAATCGCATACCTCTTAAGTATTTCGCTGCATTGTCATATCTCTGAGGTGATTGTTGCATTTTTCCTCGGCTCTGCACTCTCAGGAGTTAAGTCCTTAAAGTGGCTTCTCGGTGACACTATCGCATTTAAGAACTTATTCCTCACCATTTTCTTCTTCTCCTTCGGAATGCTGTTCCAGTTCCAATTTGCAACATTGTCCTCAGCATATTTTATCCTCGCACTCCTTGCACTCATAACTCTGTCTATCCTCGGAAAGTTCGCCAGTGGTGCAATCATCGGGAAGAGACTGCACGGGTCGCTGGAAACCGGGTTAAGGGTCGGGGCATACACAACGCCAAGGGGCGAGTTTTCAATTGTGCTGCTGGCTGTTGTAATCGGAACGAGAACGGGCAATTATGAACTGTTAGTTTCGCTTGTCGTTGCTTACGTAATTATTCTTTCGATCGTTGGCTCAGGTTTCGCCAAACACGGCGACAGGATTGGCAAAGCAATCATGGCGGGCATTAATAAATTATTGCCCCTGGCCCGTTGAAATCTATCAGGGACTTGAAATTTGTGATCTCGTGAGGTACTGTCGAATTTTATAGTGAAATTGCCAAAGCCTTAAATTTCACCGCAGAGCATACAGAAGATAGCGGTTTAGCGGTTTAGCGGTTTGGATGTTTAGCTAACGAGCTGAACCGCTAATAAGCTAAACCTCTAATTTCGCGATCTCCGCGGTGATAAATCACTTGATTTTTAGACTGTGCTACTTTCAGCATCCACTATAATCTTACCTCTTTTCTCATCTCTTTTAATTCCTGCTTCAATGTCTTCACCCCTACTTTTAAACCCGTTAATTGAACGCCTTCCTCCAATACCGCGGGCATATGCGGATTTTTTACTTCCAGCGCACCATACCGGCATACCCGGTCACAAACACCACAGCAAGTGCATCTATTGTAATCAATGAACGATTTCTTCTCGACTATTTCGATCGCATTATCGGGACATATTTGTGCGCATTCTCCGCATCCTATGCATAACTGCGGGTTAACAACAGGTATCCACATACTAATTACTTATTTGTAGTTAGTTATATTAACTAAACCAACTTTCTGCTCTTAATCTATCAAAATGAAGGTAGTGTCCTAATTGAGAATAGTTAATGAAAAAAAATCTTGCCATGTCCATAAGTGGTCTGTTAATCCTTCTAGCATTGCGGGTGAAGTTCTTCTTTTGAACTCATTTATAAAATTCCAGTAGAATTGAAACAGTTGGATTGAACATTCCAATCTCCATCTCCGTTTTGAGAAACATTTTGTCTTTCGTACTAATCTACCATTCCTCTCTCGTAGTATTCCGTTGAAGTTCTCGATGTCGGTGGTTTCTATATCGCCGTGGTCGGGGTTGCCGTATATTGTCCTTTT
>PIXU01000035.1 GCA_003601795.1 Candidatus Methanophagales archaeon | reverse complement strand
TTGCGGATTGCGATGTGGATGCGCCGGACCTCCACCTGCTACTGCATCCCGAAGTGATAAAACGGAGTGAGTTCAGGGGTGCAAAAGTGGCAGAGATGGACAAAACTAAGTGCATAGAATGCGGTAATTGTGCATCTGTATGCAGATTCCATGCCATCTCCGATACCCCCTACGGGTTCGCACTCAATCCCGCGAGGTGTGAGGGCTGTGGTGCCTGTGTATTCGTCTGTGAGCAGGATGCGATTACACTGAGCGAGCACATTTCAGGCTATACGTTCGTATCGCGGACGAGGTATGGACCGATGGTGCATGCGCAACTGAGCATAGGCGAAGAGGCGTCCGGTAAGCTTGTTACCGCGGTCAGAACGAACGCCCGACGAGTAGCGGAAGATGAGCACTGTGAACTCGTGCTTATAGACGGCTCACCAGGCATCGGCTGCCCCGTGATTGCTTCGCTCACCGGTGTGAAGCTCGCACTCGTGGTCACTGAGCCCACGATGTCCGGACTGCACGACCTCACACGAATCATTAACGTAGCCCGTCACTTTGGTATCAGTTCAATGGTGTGTATCAACAAATATGACCTGAACGAGACAAACACTCGTAAGATAGAGGATTTCTGCCACCAGCAGGGCATACCGGTAGCAGGTAAAGTCCCGTATGACTCGATAGTTACAGAAGCGATGGTTGAAGGCGTGCCGGTTGTTGAATATTCAGATGGAGCGGTATCTGAGGCGATAAGAGCCATGTGGTCACGCATCAAATCCGAGTGAACGCAGGATACGAAGATGCAAAGTCTCCCTGTTCGCAGCCGTAACCTCGCACATATCAAATTCCTCCTTTATTCGCCGGATTAATGCATGATTCGCCCTCCAGTGAACAGTAACAATCATATCTTTATCACTTTCTATCGCATTCACAGCCGCATTTACGAACCTCTCCGATTTCAATTCCATCGGTCCCACCTCATCAATCACGATAACAGAAATATCAGCATTTTCCACCGCTCTCTCTATCGCCGATGCGCCCACTCGCTCTAAATCTCCGATATTAACGCCATATTTACCGACCTTTTGACCCCTTTCACTGATGTGCGCGAGTATGCCCTTCTCACCCGTGCTTAAATCCTCAACGACGAATCCGACCCTCTTCGCTCGCTCTTTATCGCGCAGCTCCGCAGTGAGCATCCCTCCTACCGTCCTCGTCCCTATTCGCTCAATCACCCTTCGCACAACGGTCGATTTACCAATGCCCGGGCGCCCTGTGATGCCTATTCGCGCATTCATATTCATATTCGTATGCTTCCGAAGGACAGCCGCCACAAATATTGTTGGAACAAAAATAAGAATAAGAGCTATAAAAGCGAGAAGCTCCCGATGAGGATGAATATAAGCCCAAGTGCGGTCATAACAGCGGTAATAATTAACATCGCCACTTTGTAGCTTCGCTCGGATAAAAAGCCCTTACCCCTTGAGACTGAGAACGATACAAAGGAATACCATGCTAAATCGGATAGGAAATGCCCCATGATTACAAAAATGACACCATTCCAGATGGGTGATTGCATGCCGGTTATTAATGTCGCCCAGCCTATGGTCATCCACCAGGGTATGAACGAGGGATTAAAAGCGGTGAGCAGGACCCCGCCAAGAATTGAACTCCCATACCAGTAGCGGTGGTAGCTTCCCGCAATCTCGTATTTGTATGATAATGTCGGTATTTGTCTCGATCTCGATACCTCTCGATAGGCATAAAAAGCCATCAAAATCAGTGTAATACCGCCGACCAGGTAGATAAAGGCTTTAAATTTGATGATGTAATCCGTAAACCTGAGCCCCAGGAAGAGCAGCACGAGAATCGTCGGTGATTCCACAGAGATATGCCCGAGCACACTGAGTGGACCGGATAGGAAACCCTTCTTCATACTCTCTGATAGCACGAATACGAGGAAAGGACCGGGTAGCACCGCACCACTTAGCCCGGTCAGGAATCCCAGCGCGACGAGAGAGGCACCGATGACGAGGAGTTCCATAGTACAATTTGAGAAGTTAGATATACTTATTTCGCACTTTATTTTTAAATAACAAAAGAAGATATTTTCAAGCATTTCAGGCAAATATAATCGCGCGTTTTTCATAAATTCATTGCAGATGGTATTACTCAGCGAATCTCGCGATGGAAAAGCTAATCCCATCACTGATTATGTAAAAACCTTTAGGGTAGATTCTAACTTTTCGCGATGATCTTCATCTTCATACGTGATATATTCATGCGTGATATAATAGTACTGCGCAATGCCATCCGTTATTATACAGAAGGATTAATATGGGCTTTCGGAGCGAAAACGAAAATATTTACGCTCATCCCCGTATTTCATCGTAATGCTAAAATAATAAAAGCATCACTATATAAAAAACATGATAGAGTCAAGCGGGGTCAAGGGGATATTTCTTCCCAATAGAGAGCTTGAATATTTGAGGAAGTTAAGGTGCCAAACGGAGTGAGATGCCCTCATTGTGGGGCTTCGGGACTACATAGGGAAGGATACACGGATAAAGGAGCAGCGAAGTATCACTGCCTGAACTGCCACGAATATCTCAATGCCCTCACGAATTCCGTATCGGCTTTCGTAAGAGAGATGTAAGAGATTGCGGAGAAGATAGAGAGGGGTAGAGGTACATACGATGGAGATAAACCACCAGTGCAGACATTTACTGAAAGGAGAGGGAAAACAAGGTTCTTTGTCAAAAGGAACCTATCAAGAGACGATACGAAAAAGACGCTTAAAACGGTCTCTGAGGGTGAGATGAAGGTCAACACCGATGAATATTCGATATACGAGGGGTAGGTGAAAACGTGAAAGAGCACAGATTCAATCATTCGAAAGAATATGCAAAGGATGGTGTGCATGTGAACATCCGTCATTCTTTCCCGATGGTTTAGGGGGATAAACATTCACATATTATTCCTATTATAAAATCAGGTAATCCATTATAAAATCAGGTAATCCATCCTGAGATAATGACGAGGAGATGGGTAGTACTGACACTCTTGGTGATTATCGGCATACTCGCAGTGAGCCTGCATCATATTCAACTTCAGCCGCGGTTGCGAGGCGATGTCAATACCAATAAGATGGGCGTGGTTGTAACCATCCTACCGGAAGCGGATTTCGTCAGGCATGTGGGTGGTGACC
>PIXU01000034.1 GCA_003601795.1 Candidatus Methanophagales archaeon | reverse complement strand
GACGTATTAAATAGTTTCGATATTATGTGTATTGACGGGAAAAAATATTCGTTTTCTCTATGTGATGAAGTTTAATTTGGTCAATTATTCAATTTAGACGATTGTCATGTAATATAAAACTTTCGGTTTTGCTTAGCATCACTCAACAATGATGGCATTGTCGATGATTCAGTATAATTGCATTTTTGAGTTACCTTTTAATTTGAAAAGGATACAAACGGATTATCATGGATGCGATGATCGTCATACATCTGTCAAAAATAACGCTTTTGATGAGTTTGGTCGAGAAGATAGAGGTAGTAATCCCGCATAGAGTGTTTGAAGAGTCAGTGAAAGACTCGCTGGGGCGGTATAACGATGCTTTGATTACAAATGGTTTGATACATGAGGAAATTTTGAAGGATTTGGAAGAGAGTGCGAAGGAGGAGAATATGGATAGGTCCACGGTTATAAGGAGGTTTATAATGGAAGGTCTCAGGGAACACAAGAGGGAGAGGGCGGCAAGGCTCTACAAAGAGCGAAGAGTATCAATAGATGGTGCGGCAGAACTCGCAGGTCTAACTGTTAGGGAGATGGTTGATTATCTGATAAGAAAAGGGTATAAATCCAGCTATTCGTATGAGGATCTGGAAAAGGAAATGGAGCTATTTAGAAAGGGTTCAGCAATTGATTAAAAGTTGGCGAGCAAAGAACCTTTTTTTTTGGATAAAATTCAGAATGTTCAGGGTTGGGAGAGATTTGTGAGAAGGATGTATGAACGCGGGTTTAAATTCTTCTTTTAAATTCTCGGGGGACATCGGGAGGATAATAGAAAATATCGTGTTTATAGAATTAAAGTGTCGTTCTTCAGACTCAGCAGAGATATATTATTGGAAGAATAAGGGCGAGGTAGATTTTGCAATTAAGGAGGGTTTACGTGTTAAGGAGTTGATTCAGGTTTGCTATTCTGTGAATGAGAATACGGAGGAGCGGGAAGTAAGAAGCTTGGTAAAGGCGATGGATGAGTTTGAGTTAAAAGAGGGGCTGGTGATAACCAAAGACCTTGATAAGGAAGTAGAAGTGGACAACAAAAAGATAGTGTACAAACTGCTGTGGAAGTGGCTGTTAGAATGGCGAAAAAGATAATGGTGCAGGGCACGGGGTCGGGCGTGGGCAAGAGTGTGATTGTGGCTGCGCTTTGCCGCATACTCACACAGGAAGGATACAAAGCCGCTCCATTCAAATCGCAGAATATGGCTCTTAACTCGTATGTCACTAAAGCTGGTCTTGAAATAGGAAGAGCGCAGGCATTCCAGGCGTTCGCCGCTCGTAAAGAGCCGACAGTGGAGATGAACCCTATCTTGTTGAAACCTTCAAGCGATACCGGCGCTCAGGTTATTGTGCGAGGGAAGCCCATAGGCAATATGACGGCAAAGGAATACCACGACTACAAACCCAGAGCATTGAACCTCATAGAGGACTGTTTTGATAAACTGGACCGTGAAAACGATGTGGTGGTGATAGAAGGTGCAGGCAGTCCGGCAGAAGTAAACCTTCGTGCGAACGACATCGTGAATATGAGCATTGCAAAACTTTTAAATGTACCAGTGCTGCTCCTCGGTGACATAGACAAAGGAGGTGTATTTGCATGGATTGTGGGAACACTCGAACTGCTTGAGAAGGAAGAGAAAGAATTGGTGAAGGGCATTCTGATAAACAAGTTCCGTGGAGATATGGACATACTCAAACCAGGGCTGGAGTTCCTTGAGAAAAGAGTCAATAAACCAGTGATAGGCGTTATACCTTATTTCCACGATATAAAGATACAGGAAGAGGACCCGTTATCAGTAGAAAAAGGGAAGAGGAGTTTGGCGGTAGAGGAAAAAGAAATAACGATAGAAGTTGTTTATCTGCCGCATATATCAAATTTCACGGATTTTGATGCTTTAGAAGCAGAGGATGATGTTTCGCTACGATATGCAGGCAAGGGGGAAAAAATAGACGAGCCGGATGTGATAATTATACCGGGATCGAAGAATACGATAGGCGACCTGTTGTATCTTAAAAACAGCGGATACGCATTGCAGATAGTGGAGAAGGCGAGGAGCAGGAAGTGCGTTGTTTTTGGTATCTGCGGCGGTTATCAGATGCTCTGCAATACCATAATAGACCCTGAGGGAGTGGAATCAAATGTTAGAGAGACAGAGGGACTTGCCTTGCTACCTGCTACAACCGTATTTGAGAGCCATGCACAGAAAATGACGAATCAAGTGCGGGCGTTAGCGGATTTGGAATTCTATAAAGGAGAAATAGCAGGCTATGAAATACACATGGGAAGGACTTATTTGTCTAATGGCTGTATAAAAAAGGCATTTACGATATTCGAGCGTTCTGGGGAGAAGGTTATGGACGACGAGGGTGGCGCTGTTTCTTCTGATGGCAACGTTATCGGGACTTATATACACGGGATATTTGACAACGATGGCTTTCGACAGGCTTTTTTGAACTACATAAAACAGAAAAAAAGGTTGCTTCCGTTGAGTATAAGCGTAAGCAAAAGCAACGGCAAAAGCGAGAACAAGAGAAGGATTGATTGGGATAGTGAATATAATAAATTAGCAGACCTCGTGTGGAGAAGTATTGATATGAATAAGGTATACGAAATCATGCGATTGTAACTATTATTACAGCGAAAAACATGAACACGAAAAAGCAAAGCTCGAAAGGTTTAATACAGGTAAAATCAAACTAAATATGGTGAAGAAGAAATGAGCGTGAGTAGAGCATTTGATTGGTATGTGAATAACCCAAAAGAACTCAGGAAACATGCCGGTAAACATGTTGCCATCGTTGACAATGAGATTACTGATGTCGGCGACTCTGCAAAGGAAGTTTATGAAAAAGCTAAGAAGAAGTATCCCGATAAGAGTCCACTCCTAACTTACATCCCAAAAGGCGAGACGTTGATTCTATGAGAAGATACTGCTTTCCATATAAGAAAGAACTATCCAGGATGTTTGGAGAGGCCGATAGACCTGTTGTTGATGTTTATTTAAACACAAAGAGTGGGGATTGGTTTCAAGTATCTCCTTATGCTGATTCTGGCTCGGATATAACATTATTCCCTGGTTCTGTTTGTGAGATTTTGGGTTTAAATCTTGATGAAGGTGATGAAAGCACTATCACAGGTATCTCGGGTGAAGAAATAAAGATATTCATTCATAATATTAAAATCAAGATTGGCGAGGAAGAGATGGATATAAGGGCTGGTTTTTGCGTTCGGGAGGATATACCTTACCTTTTGGGTAGAACGGATATTTTAAGTCATTTTGATATTTGTTTTGAGTCAGATAAGATCTGCTTTATCGTTAAATAGAATACACGTTAAATGCTCAAGGGTTGAAGTAAAGAATGTTGGACCATAACTACCGAGAGGCATTCGCCCAGATAAATGCAACCGTTGGAGATATAGTCATTTACTAATGATTGACCCGAAGCTTTAAATAGGATGAGTTGCTAAATTATGGCATGGCAAGAACAATAGTAAAAGGCGGTAACAAAACATTAAAAAGGGAAATTACATCAGGGGAGGT
>PIXU01000033.1 GCA_003601795.1 Candidatus Methanophagales archaeon | reverse complement strand
TCCTCTTATCCCTCTCTAACAGCACATACCCCACCAGTGCGAGCAAGCCAGAGGCGAACAGGATGAGCGTTGACAGTTCGGGAATTGGATAGCCGGGGTCAGTAGAAGGGCTTTCGATATAAGAGTCGCTGCCGGCTTCGGCTTTATAGTATATCTGGAGTTCATCCGTTGGGCAATCCCATGATAATCTAACAGCGAGCCAATCGCCAGTACTGAAATCCTGCGTTGTTGATTCGTTGTCTTCACAGGTTATGTTCCATAGATGTTTAGTTCCCACTGCGGTTAACTGCTCGGTGTGGCTGGCAAGAACGATTACATTTCCGGTACCTTTTTCCAACCTGCAAATCTCAACTGTGAGGTTGTGCCCTACTTCATCATCTTCTATCGCTTCTGTCCGAATATGCGCTTTCCATGGGTTATCGCCAAATCCGAGCCCGCATTCTGCTCCGGTATCCGCATAGAACCATGCCACTCCGGTATAACTCAGGTTAAAATATTCGCCTGTGCCGTTTCCTGAACCTTTGTGCATCAGGTTGTCCTTCGCGTGCTCCAAACCATCGTTCGCAGTTGGCGCATCATCGGATTTATTCTCAGGGGTAAGATACCATGTCTGCTGCTTTGGAACCGGAAGCGTAATGTTATAATCAAATCTCCAGCCTTCGTTGACCTCTTCTGGTGATATCTTGAACTCAACAATCTTTGACTGACTTCCATCCGGACTTCTGACATCGAGCTGCAGTGTCTCGCCTGTAACTATATCAATGCCATGTCTAAGCACGAGCTGGTAGTAGTTAGAAGTAGGAGAAGTCTCAGCCTGCCATTCCTCGCTCGTGTTCAGGTTCGTTATGTTAACTCTGGGATTATTGCATTCACTGCCGTTTTCGTAAAACACATATCCTGATACGAGGAACGGGCTTGAAGGCTGTATAATTTCTACGGTTCCGTTATTGATATTTGCAGGAATAGGATTGACATTCGGATCGCTTAGTTTCACTACGGTGAATTTGAGCTCGCTGTGTCCATCAATATCGTCAATTGCATGGAATGTGACAGTTGCGAGAACGCCTGGCTCAGTTATTCCCGGAGTTGCTGTTCTAACCTCACCGTACTTTAACCAGCCCATAGTATTATTGATTTCATTCTTGAGCACAGTTGAATCACTACCACTACCGAAGAACGGACCTTTATCCTGTGCAGTTGCATTTAGCAATGAATTATTGAAGTGCAGCTCATACTGAGCGCCATAAATCTCTACTCCCTCGGGATTTACAGTTACATTCACTGTGAATTCCTCTCCAGGTGTGACTTCTATATATGATGGCTCAACGCTTACTGTGCCAGCTGAAACGGTCTGAGAAATAGTCATCGGCAAGACTGCAAGTAGCGAAATCGCTATTATTGCTACGAGCACTATTCCCTGCATTACTCCTTTGTGTTCCATTCTTTCTTTTATAGTACATAAAGTGTAATATTTCTTCGGTAAATCTTTCTTTTTGAAAGAAAGCTTTTTTTCACACTTCCCAAGAGGTTGCTTAGATGTGTCCCTCCTTGCACTTTTCGGTTTCATTCCTCTTCCCACCATAACTTTATTGCAGGTATCCAGCCTGTGTATTTTTTCCCATTTGCATCTATGAACTCGTTACATGCTATTTTACCGCCTGTTGCGTTGTATTCCCCAGGATGATGGATAACCTGCGGGTAAGAACCTGTGCGAATGGTGTAGTTGTATTCTTTGCCGGGTTCGAGCGTAAAAGTGGTATTGAACGTAAGGTTATGCCAGTTGCCTGTATATCCACTCCAGTTTGCGTGTGCATTCACGCCGTTGCCCCATATCCTCGCATATTCGGTGTGCCCGCCAGTGCCAGGGCATGCATAAGTGTATATCCTGTTCACTTCTATCTCTTGGTCAGGTATTATTGTTCCATTATGCACGCCCATTATGCTTGGATACGGGCTATCTGGCGCACCGGTGTCAAAAATAGCAATTCCGGACTGTGAGTCGGTGATTTCTACGCTTCCATTACTGATATTTGTAGGAATGGGATTGACATTCGGGTCGCTTAGTTTCACTACGGTGAATTTGAGCTCGCTGAGTCCATCAATATCGTCAATTGCATGGAATGTGATAGTTGCGAGAACGCCTGGCTCAGTTATTCCCGGGGTTGCTGTTCTTGTCTCACCGTATTTTAGCCAGCCCATAGTATTATTGATTTCGTTCTTGAGCACAGCTGAATCACTACCACTGCCGAAGAACGGACCCTTATCCTGTGCAGTTGCATTTAGCAGTGAATTATTGAAGTGCAGTTCATACTGAGCGCCGAATACTTCACTGCCCTCCGGGTCTATGCTAATATTAACCGAAAAGTTTTTACCTTTTAAAGCGGTTTGATGCGATGGCACGACACTTATATGCGCTGCAAAGCCAGTTTGCACCAATGTAATGAATATAATTGTTGCAGCCGTTGCTATATCCAGATTTTTATTCATTTTGTCTTCTCCACCTCTTTAATACGAGATACGATATTGCAAGTGTGGCAATTGGGAATGCCACTTCAAAGCCTCCTATCGCACGAGTTGGTGAAGTTGTCGTTGTTGGCGTTGTTGCTACTACTTCTGGCGTGGATGTTGATGCTGATGCTGGTGCTGGTGAAGGAGAAGCAGCGGCATGGTTGCGAGAAGGCGTTATTGTAGGTGTCAGTTCTGTCTTTGGTGATGACATTGGTGAAGGCGTTGGCGTTGGTCTGAACATAGGGAAATCCCTGTGAAGTCTCCACGCTTTTATTCCGCCAAGCATGTTATAAACGACGAAGCCATGCTTCGCCAGTATTCCACTTGCTTCTTTGCTCCTCACTCCGGTCTTGCAATAAACAATGACTTTCTTCGTTTTGTCCAGTTCGTCAAGTCTGCTCTCTAACTCATTCTTCGGGATGTTCTTTAATTCAACCTTCGGCATGACTATATGCTCCGCGTTGTATTCCTCTTCTGTTCGAACATCTAACAGAATAATCTCTTCCGGCTCTTCCTTCAGCATTTGATATACCTCCTCAACTGTGAGATCGACGACAGCAGGCTTGCTCGTAACTTTTCCTATATTGCATATTCCATCGTTAATTTCAACCTCAACAATTTCAACATTTGGATCGACTAATTTCACATCGCTCAATTTCAAACCGCTCTGTCCTGAAGCGCCGATGGCTTCAAAAGAAACAGAAGCCAGTACGCCTGGTGATGTTACTCCACTCTTCACTCCCGTTCTGCTTTCGGCATATACGACTTTACCAAGTGTGTTATTGGTTTCGTTTACAAACACATCTGTGGATACACCATCATGTGATAGGAAAGTTCCATGGGTTTGTACCAGTGCCTTTAGTATGCTGGTGTTGAAATACAGGACGTATTGAACACCGTATATCTCGTTCCCTTTCGGGTCCACAGTTATGTTTATTGTAAATATCTGCCCCTGTGTCGTATTCACCATTGGTGGTGATACACTCACAACTGCTGGTGTGGCTTGCACTGCCGCTATCGTGCTAATCAGTAACACGTACAATATTATACCGGTCATAATTGCACTTTTTTTTCCCATTTCTTATCACCTCTTCATTCCTTATTTTTATTTAAAAAGTTTTTCGCTTTTTACTTTTTACCATGCAACCTCCTCCCAGTTTGCTCCTACAATCACACCATCGAAGATGTCAATGACGCAGTCGTTGTTCAGGTCTGCTTTGTCGCTTTGGGCTGCTGTCCAAGTACTATCGACGCATTTTTCCCCCCACTCCAGCCCTACCATGACACCATCGAATATATCTACGACACCGTCGCCGTTCGCATCGCCGGCGATGAACACATTTATTTGTGTGATGGTTGTGTTCGTGAGACCCCCGCTATCCGTCACTGTCAAGCTGAGATTAAAAGGTTCGTAGCCTGTCCCATTGTAGTTATAAGTGGAATAGATATGTTCTGTCATGCGTCCTTCATCTGAATATCCATCGCCGAAGTCCCAGCTATAGTTCGTAATGGCATCGCCATCCGGGTCATAAGAATTGGAGCCATTGAAGACTGCTTTGCACACGTAAATATTACCCACAATATTGTAACTGTGCATGGGGATGGCAATAGCAACAGGCGGGATATTGATAAATGCAGTGGCATTGTCCTCTGTTGCAGGTATGGAAGTTTCAATAGCGCCCGCTTCCTTCAGTTCATTTATCTTCGCGCCCAATGTTGTGGCTTCTCCATGGTTCCCCACTGCCTTTAACGTGATTTCCGCAAGCTTGATGTCACCGTTCAATCCATCGCCATAATCTATCCCGCCCATTCTCACAACACCAGTGGAGTTGTCAATGACAGCGTGGAAGAAGTCAAAATCGCTACTCGTTGCCGATAGCACATGAACCACCGAAGGGTCAAACGTGAGATTGATATCTGCAACACCTAGATTTGATACGTTGTTAATCATGATGGGTGTAACAGCATCTTCTCCTGGCTTCATGAACACGTTGTCAATTGAAATGGTGGTTGCTGATGCTGGAACAGTGGTCATCGAAGCTAATGAAAAGAATAGCATACACACTATCATTCTCTTCTTTTTCTTTACACTTATGTATGCCTTCATCCCTTTTCTCACCCCCTAATGCAGTATTTCAAAGCCTGATTCACCAAGCACGTGCTTTGAAAGATACATAGCATCGTAAAGGCTTATCTTGTTGTTACCACTGACTTCTCCCACTCGCTCATTCATCGTTTCAAAGCCAGGTTTACCAAGCACATGCTTCGCAAGATACATAGCATCGTATAGCGTTACATTCCCGTTCTCACTCACATCACCGTTCTGTATGACCATCAATGGTACGCTCACCGATTCGTTTATATTGCCAAATATGTCGGTTGCGGATACTGTGAGATTGCGAGGAAGGTAACTGCCATTATATATCGCGGTTCCAGCCGAAGCATTAACTGTTACAGTCCATATATTGGTACCAGGTATGCGGGTCATTGGCTGGTCTGGGAGACCTCCTATCGGGGTGAGGTTTATTGTCACACTTACAACTCCGCAATCGTCGGTCACGGTGATGTTCAGTTGCGATGTTTCACCCCATCTCGGCTCGGAATCGGTATCTTCGGGTATGGATGCCGGACTCGCATCAGGGTTCGTTACTACCGGCGGTGTAATCTCTCCAATGATAAAGGTTCCATTATGCGTGGTTGCGGGAATAGAAATCTCCTCAGGACCTGCTTCTTTTAATTCAATAATGGTGATATTCAGTGCCGATGATTCACCGCCATTACCCACTGCCTTTAATGTTACGTTCGCGAGTAGTACCTCACCGTTGAGACCCGCTGATGCGGTCTGGAATGCGCCTATTCGTGTTATACCTGTGGAATTGTCAATCACAGCATCAATGAAATCGAAATCACTGTCGTTAACAGCGATGACGTGAACTACCGATTGATTGGAGGAAAGGAAGATGTCTGCGGTGCCGATGCGGGTTACGTTACTGATGTTGATGGAAGTAGTAATATACTCACCTGATAGCGCACTTGCATCGCTGATGCTGATAATTATCTCTGCAAAGGTCTTAAAAGAGTATTCCGAACTTTGAGCTGAATTGTTACTCGGGTCTGTGCTGTTCGCCACAAAATAATAAGTAGTGTTCGGAGACAGCCCTGAAAGAACAATGCAGTGATGCAGGACGTAGGATATGTTATATGCCGTTTCAGTGTAGTTTCCTGGTTGAGTGCCATATTTGACCATACTGTTGCTCAACTCGCCAGTATCCCAGGTTACGGTTGCCGAATCTTTCGCAGTCGGTATCACACTGATATTGGTTATTACAGGTGGTGTAGTGTCAGGCACGTAAATGGTAATGTTCTGATAGAATCCGCTGGCGTTTATCTCCCCCTCCGTCACGATATGGTCGAACTCCGTGGAATTACCGATGTCATCGCTGACAGTGAAGTATAAACTATCACCTCCGCTTATGTGAAGTAAATTTGTAGAGACCTGGTAGTAATTGGAGCTCTGATTAGTTTCTGCTGTAAAGACCTCACTGGTGTTCAGGTTCGTTATCGTCACATTGGGATTGTTCACCGGCGAGCCATCGTTATATGTAACAAAGCCAGATATTATGAATACTGATTCGTTAATTTCTACGCTTCCGTTATTAACTGAAACTCCCGGAATTGGCTGTGCACTCGGGTCGCTCAATTTCACATTGGTGAGATTCAGACCGCATATTCCTGTTTCCAGCGCCCGGAAAGTAATGGTTGCCAGTACACCTGGTGATGTAACGCCATAATCAACGTCGATTCTTGCTTCTCCATATTTTATCACGCCGAGGGTATTGTTTATCTTATTTGCAAATATGTTTGTAGAAGCGCCATCCTGACTGAGAAAAGGACCTTTCTCCTGTTTCGTTGCATTCAACAGTGTATTGTTGAAATACAGCGTGTATTGAGCACCCATCACTTCCACACCTCCGGGGTCAACGGTTATGTTCACTGAGAAGTTCTGCCCCTGCAGTATCTTCTGATATGATGGCTCTATACTTACCACTGGTGCTGCCAGTGCAGGCTGTGCAAAAACACACAGTATAGCAAGAGCGAGAGCTAACATTACTATCAAACGCCTTATTTGCATTTCTTCTTTTCACTCCCCTTATCGCTTCTATATTTTACTTTTACCATGCAACATGCTCCCAGTTAGCGCCATCGATGACCGCATCGAAGATGTCCACGACGCCATCCCTGTTTGCGTCACCAGCAATGAACACGTTCACCGGGAACGAAGTGCTGTTATCAAGGACGGGCTCTCCGTTGTTTTCAACTGTGAGTATGTCATTAAAAGGCTCGTAACCGTCAGAACCCAAGTTCCTGCTTCCATGCATGTTCTCGCATATCTGAACGGTACCATTAATGATGTTCACGGGCTCTATCCGTGTTGCATTATCATCTACGGCAATTACATTGCTGAGGTTCAAATTCGTGTTCGCTCCCTGCTGTAGTGCGGTGAAATGAATGGTTACGAGTGTACCGGGTAGAGTTACACCGCCAATATCACCTTTCCTTGTCTCTGCGTATGAAATGATGCCATTTGTGTGGTCTATGCTATTGGTAATGACGATTGTCTCGCCAATGTTTCCGAGTAAAGGTCCTTTGGTTTGCGTTTCGGCTCGTAACACACTGATATTGTAGCGTAAACAGATTTGAATACCGTAGACCGAATTCCCACAAGGGTCAACCGTAATGTTCACATCAAACTGGTCTTGCGGTTGAACGGTAATGTTCTCTGGTTCCACAGCTATTTGAACTGATATGCCCCTTACGGTTATTGTTATTGGGATATTCTCGAAATCGGTTAATTCACCATCGGTGACCGCGAAATGCATGTCAGGATAGATGCTCGCCTGTTCGAAAGCGGGCGTCCATGCGAATTTTCTCGTGCTCGGGTCAAAAGTTGCCCTAGGGGGCAGGTTGGAGGATGCGGAGTATGTCAATGCATCGCCATCAGGGTCGGTAGCAGAGATGGCAAATGCGAGCATGGAATTCTCACTAACCGACCTGTCTCCTATTTCTTCGAGCACCGGAGCAGTGTTAGTATTATTATTCACTGTAATCCGCACGGTCTCATTATCAGTTCCACCTTTGATATCGCTAACGCCAAAATCAATGTAATAAGTGCCAGCATCGTCATAGGAAGGTGTCCAGCTCCAAAGAGTAGCAGTGCTGTTGATGGGTGTAAAAGCTCCAAACGAAGCGTTATTGCTGAATGTTAGCACATCTCCATCGAGGTCGGATGCAGTAATCGTTATATTAAGGGCAAAGCCTTCGTCAACGATTCTGGTACCAATGGGATTGAGCACTGGTGGCATATTAACATCAAAAGCATATAACTTGCCGCCACAGGTGCTACAGGTTCCGATATAGAGGGTGCCGTCGGAGGCTATTGCATACAATCTCGAGTGAGTGTACCAATCCCAACCAGTAGTGTCTATGAATATTGTACCATCTTCAGCAGGAAATATCCACTTTAATGTTGTCGTGTTTGGTCCGTGATAGGGACTTAACCCGGTATGGTTGAGGTCATGGTGGAACAAGGGCCATGGCGAAGAGGCGAGTTGTGCGGTTGCTACCGGAACTACTAACCACAAGATTGCACTGATTACAAAAGAACTTTTTCTCGTGAAATCTCGTGGTCTTTTACCTTTCATTCTTCTTCCTCTCATTCCTCAACCACTGCAGTTATCGTCTCCACCTCGTCACTCAGTCTGGTTGTTTGCGATGTAGCATTCACGAGCACGGAATAAGGACCTGGTATGAGATTGTCAGTAACGTTTAGCAATACGTTTACGCTCTGTCCGGGTTTAAGTATCAATGTAGTAGTGCTCAACAGGGCAATGCTCGCGTTATCCCCGTTGATTGCTGTAAGATTGAAGATATCTGTTTTATTACCAGTATTCATGACAGTGATAAGATAGGTTGCATTGTTTCCCAGTGTGGTAGTCTCCATGGTGGCATTTACAGTGAGGAAATCCTCGGTTGTATGTTCTCCAATAATCAAAGGAAGTGCTATAATGGATACTATTCCAATACATACCGGGAATATCCTTTTTTCCGTTTTTCCACCACCCATCAGAGCTGTATTCATGTCATCCTTAACTACCTGCATTTCAGGTTGTACATAGGATCTCCGGGATAACTTACGTTGTTCAGGAGTAAAGAGTAATCTCCCATGTTTATGCTACCATCACCCGTCACATCACCAGCCCACTCATTTTTTAGTGCGTACGTAGGATCTCCAGGATAACTTACGTTGTTCAGGAGTAAAGAGTAATCCCCCATGTTCACGTTGCCATCACCAGTCACATCGCCGCAGACACCTGTTCTTACTTTCACGCTTCCATTGCTGATATTTACAGGAATAGGATTGACATTCGGATCGCTTAGTTTCACTACGGTGAATTTGAGCTCGCTGTGTCCATCAATATCGTCAATTGCATGGAATGTGATAGTTGCGAGAACGCCTGGCTCAGTTATTCCCGGAGTTGCTGTTCTTACCTCACCGTATTTTAACCAGCCCATAGTATTATTGATTTCGTTCTTGAGCACAGTTGAATCACTACCACTACCGAAGAACGGACCTTTATCCTGTGCAGTTGCATTTAGCAGTGAATTGTTGAAGTGCAGTTCATACTGAGCGCCGAATACTTCACTGCCCTCCGGATCTATATAGACATCAATCGAGAAGTTCTGTCCTGCTAAAACCTCCTGATATGCAGGCACGACACTGACCTGTGCTGCTGTTGCAGACTGGACAAATGCAAAGACGCATAATGCCAGTGCTATTGCTGCTGTCATAATTAAACCTGTTCTCGCTGCAGGTCTACACTTACATATCACCTCTTTTTTCACTCCCTTTTCCATTTTTGCTCATTCTTTTTTACCCGACATTCCCGAAAAAAGGAAAAAAAGGAAAAATTTGGATTTTTTATGTTTTTCTCTCCCTATCGCCTGTTTAGTTTTAATATGCGGTATGGTCCCAGTTGGCGCCCACGATTACACCGTCGAAGATGTCCACGATACAGTCGTTGTTCAAGTCTGCGCGGTCTGAGCGGTCATTTGTCCAGCTTCCCGATGTGCATTCCTCGTCCCAATCGAGTCCCACGATTACGCCATCAAATATGTCCACGACGCCATCTCCGTTTGCGTCACCAGCAATGAACACGTTCACCGGGAACGAAGTGCTGTTATCAAGGACGGGCTCTCCGTTGTCTTCAACTGTGAGTATGACATTAAAAGGCTCGTAACCGTCTGAGCCCCAGTTCCAGCTTCCGTACACGTATTCAACGGTCTCACCGGTGTCGTAGTTACCATCACCGAACGCCCATCGGTAATAGGTGATGTTACCATCCGGATCATGAGAGCAGGAACCATCGAAGTATGTCTTGCTCAGGTATTTCGTGCCCACATTGTTGAATTTGAACAATGTTTTACCGCGAGCAACCGGCGGCAGGTTCTCACATACCTGAACGGTGCCATTAGCAGATTCGGTATGGACTTGATTCGCATCAGAATCTGATACCTTCACTTTCGTGAAGCTCAGGATGGTGTTCGCACCATGTTTCGTTGCCGTGAAGTGTATTCTCGCAAGAGTTCCTGGATTTGTTACACCAGTTTGCGTGCCTGTTCGTGTAGCAGCAAAAGCGAGTATGCCTGCATCATTGTCTATGTTATTGATGTAAACGTTCGTGCTTGCTCCGTCCTGCTTCAAGAAGTCGCCTTCGTTCTGCCATTCCGCATGTATCACCGTCGGGTCGAATGAAATCTCGTATTCAACGCCGTAAATCGGAATGCCTCTCGGATTGACCGTGACATTAACAGTGAACTGCTCGCCCTGAGCCACGCATTCAGCAGGCACTTCCGCTGCTATCTCTGGCTTACCTTTCTCCAGGATGAGGAAAGCAGTGTCAACAGCAAACATATCAGCATTGTCCTGATATGCCACCGTGTTATTGGCTGGCTGGATGAACTCATGGGGTATTTCAGTCTCGTTGATGCCGATATTTGTGCCTGGTACATATCCATTGGGCCACAATCCATGTCCTATAAGCTGTCCGTTGAAGAACAGCCTGTTGTAGTCATCGCCCTTGTTGCCAGTTCCTACAATTGTTACTAACTTGGCATTGACTACTTCGCTCGTTGGTATTGGCTCGCAACCCGTGAACGGTACATAAGTTGTTGCCTCTTCTGGAGTTACTCCGTAGTAATTGCTTGGAGAGCCATAGTAACCACTGTTCAGCAGGTCACAACCCTCTCTTATCCATATGATTCGTTCAGGCTCATTAGTATTGTTGTAAACCACTGCCAGAACCATCCCCTCTATTGATACACCTTTATGGTCTGGATTATCGTTATAGAGTTTAGCAGTGTTGTTATTACCCGCTGCTATAAGCTTGTCCGTCACATCGTATACCAATACACCGTAACCACTGGAATAATCCCATGAGCCAAAGCCTTTTCTATCTGAATAGTTCGCAACTGGTGTTATATCATAGCCGTTAAATGTCAAGCTGAGATTCGCTATTGCCTGTTCAGGGCTGATGTTAATGCCTTTGTATTGGTAGTATTCGTCACCATGATAATAGAGATACAAGCGAGCTTTCTTGATGTAGGTATCAGTTGGTGGGATGTTCAGGTCATCTGGAGTCCAGTTAGCTGTGTAGGGGTAAGGGTTCCAGGTGTTCCATCCACTCTGGTAATAGCTGTCGCCAGGAGAGTATGTCAAGTTGATAGTTCCCTGTTCGTAGCACTGCCCGTTCGTCAGGTTCATGTCCGGACCTTCCCAGCCATCGCCTTTGTAGCCGTTCCATATAGCGGTTCCGTTATTCCACATCGTATTGTTCGTCTCGTCTGATTCCAGAATCTCACTATCAGAGTCCACAGTCACGCTTATGCTGTAAATATCGCCTGCTTTTGGTCTGAAATCCGAACAGTCGCAATATACGGTTTTATCGGTATGGCCTGCTAAATTGTCAACTCTAACAGTGCATAGTGTTCCCAGGTTCTTCTCAGCGAACGTAACATTGAACGGGAATACGACATCAATACCGCTGTCCTCTTCTATCACTGCTGAAATATTGTTGCATTCGGTCTTCACACCCGGACCGGGTCTCGGTCCAACTGCTTTCCCTCCTACTCCAGATGCATCGTAATTGATGGTGATGTCGCTAACTGAGAGGTCGGGTTTCGGTGTATTAATGTAAGCGGTGTCGTTGCCCACAATCCAGGCATGAACGGCATCGCACCAACCCTTTGCGAACTGCGTGTTCGTGTCATTGCCATAGTTCACCACTGTAACGTTGTATTCAATAACGAGCATCTGAGAGGGATATAACGTCAAATTGTTCAGCAGATAATCGTTAATGGTCCAGTTGACGATAGTTTCGCCATTAGGACCGGTGGATGTGCTGGTTGGAGGCTCTATGCTTCTCCAGATACCATCAGGGGTTCGCAATCTCGCGCTGTCCGCATAAGCTAAACTCGGCGATATTACATCCCAGACCTCTATGTCGCTGAGGTCCATGCCGGGCGAACCTCCATTACGGACTTCGCACTGCATCATGTAGGTATCGCCGATTTTCGCATTGTCTATCCCTTCCACCCATGCCGTTCCGTCCCATACGGTCTTATTCACCATAATACGAGCAGGAGGCATGGTCGTCACGCTTGCATTGTCCTGTGCCTGAATATCGACACCCAAGTCGGCTACGGTTGCAGTCACGGTTGCTATGTCTGTGTTCGTGCCATAATCAACGATAGTGGCATTGAAAGTAACGGATTGCGAAGTTCCAGCAGGCAATGAAGCCAAAGTCCAGTTCACAGTATGGTCTGTGTATGAATCAGGATTAAGAGATGCGCTGTCATTATATTTCAGACTCGCATCCATGACATCATTGATTCTTACATTTGAAAGATTCACGCATTTCGAGTTCACTGTAATGTTGAATATAACGTCCTTATCCTTCCAGTCGGAGGACAATGGTCCAAGTACATCTACCCACGCATTCGCACTTGCGTCCCAGACTGTCTTGGTGATTTCTAAAGGCTTACCACAGATGAAAGTGCCATTGTCTGCCACATGAGGAACTAACCCGCCAGTTGCGTTATATACTGCTGTTGGTTGCCCAGTTCTCGGGTCATTTCCGAAAGTCAAATTAGTGCCACAGCAGCAAGAGGAGTTACACTGAACTGTAAGAGTGCCAACTAATAGATCACCGGTTACTTCAGGCGCTGCTTTGCCAAAAGTTATCCACTCCAAGCCGTTATATCTTGTATCCCATCCACCAGAAGTCCAAAGAGCATCACGCGCCCAGTTTGTTACGTTAATACACTGAGGATTGTATAGTATGGCCAGTTGACCAGATGTTATACCTTTGGTTGTATTGACGTATATCTGGATAGTTTTATCACTGCAATCAGGAGATTTAGTATTGTTTGGATGGAAATAGATTATGGTAGTTGCACCCACTGGTATCTCATGCGGATGGTCTGCGACAGAGGCAGGTGCGAGCATTGCGAATGCAGAACCGAGTATTAGCACAGCCATTGCTATTCCAATCGTTTTCTTACCGCTTTTCTTTTTATTCATTTTTTTCCTTTTTCACCTCCTAAGGGGTTATCTGTATAGCGCCCCTCCTTGCGCTTTATGGCTTTAATCTTTCTTTTTCCTTCAGCCCCCGCATGGATTTGCACCATGCCTTCTCTCTTCAGGGGCATCCTCTGCCTATCCTTTTACTAAAAATTACCCTCGGGCATTCCACACCGAGGGCATCTTTGCAGCATTTTGGCACTCTATTTGTTCCTTCGTTCATTACCTGCATTTCAGGTTGTACATAGGATCTCCGGGATAACTTACGTTGTTCACGAGTAAAGCATAATCTCCCATGTTTATGCTACCATCGCCAGTCACGTCGCCAGCCCATTCATTTTTGAGGTTGTATGTAGGATTACCAGGATAACTTACGTTGTTCACGAGTAAAGCGTAATCTCCCATGTTTATGCTACCATCGCCGGTTACATCACCGCATATCCCAACCTGTGGTAATTGTATAGTAAGATTCTGCTCGAACAAACCGCCATCGGTCATGTTCTGTGATGTAACCGTAACCGAGCAGTTAGTTGATTTGCCATTATCGCTGGCATTGAAATACAGTACATCGCCGGCACTAACGTTACACGACGAAATTATAACCTGATAGTAGTTAGAAGATGCATTCGTCTCCACATTATAATTCTCACTGGTATTGTGGTTCGTTATGTTCATATTCGGGTTGAGCACTGCGGTTCCATTGCTATATTTCACCCAGCCATAGACATGGAACGGAGCTGGCGGTTCTGCCGCTGTTGCTAACATCGCCGTAGTTAATGAGATCACCAAAACACTCACCACTACCGCGATACTCAGGTTTGCACGAGCCGCTTTTCTACCATCACTTCTTTTTTTCTCTTTTTCTCTGTCTATACTCCTTCTGGAAATATGGTTCATCTTTTTCATATCACCTCCTAAATTTTTTATCCCAACCGCTCTTTAGATGTGGAACAAAGCCTCGGTAAAAGATTCGCTTGCAGCATTTCTTTGCATGTAAAGAGAAAATATAAGAGCTATTTCCCAAATCGGAGTTGTTACTCTTGTTCCTTACCCTTTCGTCGAAGTCCTTCTTTATAACCTTCGTTAAATTTCTTTCAACGTTGTTAGGGGCATAAATAATGAACCCCAAATAGATTAGGAAGAGAGCGAATTTCCCTAATTTATTTCTGATTTTCGGACTAAACCCAACTAAATTAGGAAAAGAAGAAAGCACCGAAAAAAGAGGACCACCCTCTTCCCTCTTCTTCATCGCTTCACTCACCCCGTCGAAAAGCTTTTCATACCTGCCCCCTTTACTGATTTCAAGCTTTTTATTTCGCTTTCCACCCTCGCCTGCCATCTTTATCACTTTCGCCTTTTTCCTCATCGAGGCATGTATTTGGTAAGATTATTACATGTTTTAATAAAATGATTTTCGGTTTTTTTCTATTTATATGTTAATAACCAAAACTATCAAATATAGAGATATGAGCAAACACATATTTTAAATTTATTTGTAACCATAAGTAAAGGATTTGAAAACATTGGATGATATTATTTTAGCAAAAATTTAAAAATTGGTGTGAATATAAACCCTTTCCTGGCTTG
>PIXU01000032.1 GCA_003601795.1 Candidatus Methanophagales archaeon | reverse complement strand
TCTACTTTACATACCTCAGAAAGCCGCTTCTTCAGGTTCTCCTCACTTATCTCGTATAAACTGTCCAGGTTATACAATTCCACCCCCTCTATCTCGCCAACTCTCTCCTCCACGTCCTTTGGATTGGCAATGTCTATAATGAGTAGGTCGTTATCATTTCTACGATGTGCCATTACGCGTTTCATCAAATCATAATCCAGAACATAATGCGGTGCAGAGGTTGTGCTTATGGCGACGTCGCAAACAGAGAGACACCGCTCACTCTCATCCAGCTTTGCCACCTTACCGCCAACCTCTGCTGCAAGACGCTTTGCTCTTTCGTATGTTCGATTCGCAATAAACATGGCTTTCAATTTTTTTTCTGAAATGGCCCGTGCTACCAGCGTTCCCATTTCCCCTGCACCAATTACAAGTATGCTTTTTCCGTCCAGTCCCCAGGTTACGTATTCTGCAAGTTCAACCGCCGCTGACCCGATAGAAACCGAGCCTTCGTTTATTCTCGTTTCGTTCCTCGCTCGCTTCGCCGTTTTTATCGCCCTGTCAAATGCCATGTCCAGAAGACGGTCCATCGTGCCTTCGAGCTTACTTTCCAGATAGCACTTCTTTATCTGACCCAGAATCTGGTCTTCGCCTACTATCATCGCTTCGAGCCCACAAGCAACGCGCATAAGATGCTCTAAGGCATCCTTACCCACGAAAATCCCGCTCTTTTTCAATTTCAACCGGTTAACGACTTCTTCTAACACGGTCCTTGGTTTTTCCGAGCTGATGTATGCCTCTACACGGTTACACGTTTTTATAACCACATAGCCGCACACACGCGGATCATCGGCAAATATGCTCGGATTCAACCTCTCCGCCATCTCTTCAAGTTCATCTACACTGCATTTTTTATGCGAAAACCATAAAGAGCCGATTTTATGCATTTTTAGGGTTATTTTTTATTATGTGTATTTATCCTCCACAATTTTTAATATATGCGTTTCTGCAACTTCGACTGGAGCATCAAGAGCAGCCCAGCATTCTGTATTGTTCAAAACCCGGTTCAAAATCATTCTTCTTTTGGATTCTTCTAAATCCATCTCTTCTTTTAAATATCTCCTGAGGTTAGACTGAATCAGCAGCATCTTTTTCTCCTTATCTTCTATAAGTGACATAATCTGCCCTTTCATATATCTTGCCATTGCCGGTCCTTTCCCACGTGTAGAGACGGAAATCAGGAATCCGCCCTTGTTTACAACGGAAGACATAAAAGCATCGCCTTTATCTCTATAATTAACGAGGACGTCAAACTTCGCCGCTGCTTTTAAAATACGCGTGTTCAGCGTTTCATCATCGGTACACACGAGGATTAAAAAAGCCCCTTTTACAAGGTCTTCCAGATTCTGAGTCCACAAATTACACCTGAAACACTGTATTTCGCCCTTTTCCCGCGTCTCTTCTATCCAATGCGTGAAATCCCGGCTGTAAACTTCTACATTTATCTCCCCGCTTTCTACGTTCGTTTCCAATATCTGCCGTAGTTTCCTCTCTGCGATCGCACCTCCACCAAATACAGCGATTCTTTTACCAGAGAGGTCAACATAGAGGGGGAGCATAGTTCTCGTTTGTTTAATAAATAGAAAGGTAAAAGATTTTGGTTTTTTAAAGCTTTCGCTTTTTTATCAATCTCATAAACCCTCTCTCATCTATTATCTTCACACCCAGCCGTACTGCCGTATCCAACTTAGAACCCGCTTCTTCGCCTGTCACCACGTAATCCGTGCGTTTCGACACGCTCGATGCTACTTTTCCGCCAAGTCGCTCCACTATATCCTTTGCTTCCTCTCGCGGCATAGATATTCGCCCGGTAAAAACGAATGTCTTTCCTTCCAGAGGCTTCCTTTCTGCCTCTGCCACCAACAACCCTGCGCCTGCCTCTTTCTTTTCATAGCTCACCCCTGCCCTTTCCAACTTCGCTAACAATTCCTTCGTGCTCTCCTGCTCGAAGAACAGCAGAATGCTTCTCGCTACCTCCGGCCCTATCTCCGGTATGCTCACCAAATCATCATAACTCGCATTCCGTAATGATTCCAAATCCCTGAATTTATCTGCGAGCAAAGATGCCGTATGGTCTCCCACGTGTCTTATTCCCAGGGCATGAATGAGCCGGGAAAGCGTAGTCTTCTTGCTCTTTTCAAGAGCATCCAATATATTCTGTGCCGATTTGCCGCCCATCCGGTCCAGCCTCAAAAGGTCGCTTTTCGTTAAGAAGAACAAATCCGCTGCATCAGAAACCATTTTTCTATCTACTAACTGTTCTATTACCTTCTCTCCCAGTCCTTCTATGTCGAGCGCGCGAAGCGAAGCGAAATGTTTTATCCGTTCTTTTAACTGCGCTTCGCACGAAACCCCAATGCACCGCCTGATCGGGCCCTCTTTTATCACTTCCGCACCGCACACAGGACATCTATCGGGCATCTTGAATTCTTTCTCCGTTCCCGTGCGTTTCGACTTTATCACACTTACAACCTCGGGTATGACGTCCCCTGCCCTTTTCACCACTACCGTATCGCCAATCCGCACATCCTTCCTCCTCAACTCGTCTTCGTTGTGCAGTGTCGCCCTGTGTATTGTCGCTCCCCCTATTGGCACGGGCTCTAATACCGCAACAGGAGTTAATGCCCCTGTTCGCCCCACCTGCACAACTATATCTTCCACACGCGTGAACTCTTCGCGCGCAGGAAATTTGTATGCAATTGCCCATCGTGGGCTCCTCGAAATCGCACCCAGGCGTTCTTGCTGCTTTATGCTGTTTACCTTCACCACTATCCCGTCAATCTCATAATCCAGTTCATCTCTCTTCTCCTTCACTTCTTCGTGGTACCTAATGACGTCCTGGATAGTATCAAATCGCCGTATTAAAGGGCTTATCTTAAACCCTATTCTTCGTAAATACGCCAGCACTTCCCACTGCGTTGAGAACTCCTTCCCTTCTGCTCTGCCGACGCCGTATGCAAAGAAATCAAGGGGTCGGGAAGCGGTAACTCGCGGGTCAAGTTGTCTTACCGAACCAGCAGCCGCATTTCGCGGGTTTGCAAACATCTTTTCCCCCTTTTCTCCCAACGCCGTATTCAGGTCTTTGAATTTTCTCACCGGGATGAAAACTTCCCCTCTTACTTCTAGCAGGGGTAAGGGAACACCGGAAGCAGAAGCAGCATCAGAAAAAATGCGCAGCGGTATTGTCTTTATCGTTCTCAGATTTTGTGTAATTTCCTCTCCTGTTTCTCCGTCCCCCCGGGTGCTTCCGACGGAAAGAACACCGTTTTTGTATATAAGTTCCATCGCCAGCCCGTCTATCTTCGGCTCCACCACGTATTCTATCGCTGCCACGTCTCCCGCTTCTCTGAAAAACTTCCTCACTCGTTCATCAAAATCCCTTACCTCTTCCTCCTCGTAAACACTATTCAAACTCAGCAGAGGGATGCTGTGCTTATACGTGCCGAACGCCTCCAGCGGTTTCGCTCCCACTCTTTGCGTTGGTGAATCGGGCGTCACTAATTCGGGATATTTGCTTTCGAGCTTCTCTAACTCCTTAAAAAGCCTATCATATTCGGCATCCGATATCTCTGGCTCGTTCAGCACATAATATCGGTAATTGTGATAATGTATCTTCTTCCTCAAATCCGCTATATATTGCTTTACTGCTTCTTTTCCCTCGTCACCTACCATATTTAGATGTATATACAATGAACCAGATAAAAAATACCTATACAAGAAAATAAATTATAGGCACAGATTAACTAACGCAGATAATCCGTGTCTTAAATAGAAGGAAGATATACAATCTTTATAGGTATACAATATAAAAATAGAGAAGGCAGAAAAATATGGCGCAAGAGAGGGAAAAGGGAACTGAAGAGGAAAGTGTAAGGAAGGAAGAGCAGGCTATGTTAATTCCCGGTCCTGATTACTTAGCAAGCGGGGTTCACATAGGAACGCAGCAAAAAACAGGCGATATGATGCGGTTCATTTACCAGACAAGACCAGATGGGCTGTATTTGCTAGATGTAGAACTTATGGATGCAAGGCTGAAAATAGCAGCGAGGTTTTTAGCAAATTTCGAGCCTTCCTCCATCGTGGTTGTATCCGCAAGGGAGTATGGCCACCATCCCGTGAGTATGTTCGCCGAGGTGACGGGAGCGAAGGCAATAGCGGGGAGATTTATCCCCGGAACTTTAACGAATCCCGGATCCGAATACTTCATAGAACCTTCTGTATTGGTCTTGACCGACCCAATGACCGATGCGCAGGCGTTGCAGGAAGGTGTGAGTACCGGCATACCGCTGGTGGCTCTTTGTGATACAAACAATTCCACGGCAAACGTAGATCTTGTTATTCCTACGAATAACCATGGAAGAAAAGCGCTTGCCACTATCTATTGGCTGCTTGCACGCGAGCTGTTACGAGAAAGGCATCGTAGAGAAGGTAGTAAAGAGGAATTTACGTTCAATTACGATGTGGATGCTTTTGAATCCGAGATATAATATAATAAAATAAGAGTGACAATGAGAAGAGCGGCAGTTGCAGGTGCTTTTTATGAAGGAGAAAGAACGAGTTTGGAAATCCAGCTGCAGGATTGCTTTTCTGGTGTAACGAGAGAAGAAAAAGGAAACGTTCTTGGAGCTGTGGTTCCTCATGCAGGGTATATGTATTCAGGCGGCGTAGCAGCAAACGTCTATGCCAGACTTCCAATGGCAGATACATTCGTCATCCTGGGTCCCAATCATCAGGGCATAGGTTCGCTTGTCGCAGTTTCGGCTGATACATGGGCGACGCCCTTAGGCGAAGTGGAAGTGGACAGAGCATTCGTGGATGCGCTGCCAAAACGGATTATTGACATGGATGAGACCGCGCATGGATATGAGCATTCCATAGAGGTTCAGCTTCCTTTTCTTCAATTCCTCCGCGGCGATAAACCTTTTCAGCTCGTGCCCATCTGTATGGGTTTAAGCGATGAGGAAACGGCAAGAGAGGTAGGGGAAGACATGGCTGACACGATTGCCAAATTTGATAAAAAAGTAGTTGTAATTGCATCTTCGGATTTCACGCATTATGAACCCGATGAAATAGCAAGAGATAAGGACAAATACGTAATCGAGGCGATAAAAGAATTGGATGTTGCCAAATTTTATAGTAGAATATATGAGCGAAACTCGTCGGCATGTGGCGTTGGTCCGATAGCGGCGATGATGCATGCAGCGAAAAAACTCGGTGCAACGCAAGGGGAATTGGTAAAATACGCAACGAGTGGCGATATCACTGGTGATATGTCCAGTGTCGTTGGATATGGAGGCATCATAATTTTTTAATCTACTCTAACAGCCACTTCCATAACGGGACGAACTTTATTATTTTCTTTTTAATTAAATCAAATTCAAATCTCAATCTCATGCAAGAACAAATACAAAGACAAAAACTAACGCCCGCTCCTGCTCCCACCTGCAGGATATTTTTTGATGAGTTATTGAAAAGTGACTGCTTCGTAGAAGAGCACGGAGAGACCCACCTTGTTACTCCCACGTGCGCAAGGTGTAATAGGCTCTTTGGGGTTGGTGAGATAAAAAAAGTAGAAAAGAGAGGGAATATAACGAAAATAAAAATAAGCGACCCTACGGCTACTTTCGGCATTTACACCGATAAAGCTCTTCTCAATTTGAAACCAAAAGAATACCTGGCTTTTGTCGCTTATCTGCGTCCACGTCTGCATGCGCATGCACATGCACATGCAGGGAAAAATAAAGGTAGAGGTAAAAGTGTTCTAGCATTGGTTGAAGAAGCAGGAGTGGTAGATGAAAACGTGAGAAGTAACTGGATATTAAATACAGGGAGGAGGACAATGGAGCGAATAGAAGTGCTTCGAAAAGCGTTACCAGAGAAACAGGGAAAAGAGTTTTCTGAGAGTACGTGGAAGCAAGCGAAGCAAGCGAAGCAAGCGATGGAACACTATGCGATTGATAATGATAAATTAGATTTTTGGGAGAACAGGGCAATAAACGCTGTAAAGGGCGTGTGGCAGCATTACAGCAAAACGACAAATGAGATGGTTTTAGAGGTTTTAGATGAATCGGGAAAGAGCAGTGTGGAACGTATAAAGTTGACGGAGGAGCTGAAGAAGAGAGGATTGATGGAAGAATGGATAGAAGAAGTAATTGACGAGCTTATTGTTGAGGGGAGATGTTATGAGCCCGAGGTCGGGATGTTGAAGGTGGTGGAGGAGTAATCATATAATTGCAAAATGCAAATGGAAAACTGAAAACGCAAAATAAAAGAAAAGATTTATTTGTCGCTTATACTTAAATATAGCTATCGTGGAGCCAAATAATGGGAACATTTGAAAAAGTGAAATGGATGCAATTGCCGAGAGACGTTTTAATTGGTCACGGCGTCTTAGAGGAAATCAGCAGGGTGTGCAAGCACCTGGGAATGGGAAAAGAGGCTGTTATCGTTACCGGGATGCACCATACAAAAAAGATAGCAGGAGAAAGGGTGCTTGAAATCATGAGAGAAGCAGGATACGAAGTCAACTTAGAGGAAGTGCCGTCTATAAGTGTAGAAAGCCTGGAGCACGTGAAGAACGTATCGAGCGCGAAAAAAGCGAAGTTCATACTCGGTGTGGGTGGCGGGAGCGTCATTGATACGGCGAAGATAGCCTCTTTTGAACTCGGCATTCCTTTTATTTCGGTACCCACCATCGCCTCTCACGATGGGATAGTGTCTCCAAGGGCATCAATGAAGGATAAAGACAAAGGCAACACGGTTTCTATACAGGCGCATGCACCTCTCGCGGTTGTTGCGGACACAAAGATAATATCTTCAGCACCTTATAGGTTTACCGCGGCAGGCTGCGGCGACCTTCTTGCTAACTACACCGCGATACGCGATTGGCGGCTTGCACAGAGGTTACGAAACGCGGAGTTCAGCAGTTATGCGGCTGCTCTTTCCGAGATGACTGCGAATATGATAATGGAGAACGTCACGGAAATAAAGCAAAAAGATGAACAATCCGCATGGATAGTGGTAAAAGCGTTAGTATCCAGCGGTGTTGCAATAAGCATTGCGGGTTCCTCGACTCCTGCTTCTGGTTCTGAACACAAGTTCAGTCATGCTTTGGACATGATAGCGGAAAAACCTGCGTTACACGGCGAGCAATGTGGTGTTGGAACCATAATGATGACACACCTACATGGAGAGAACTGGCAGCGAGTCCGAGAAGTGCTGAAAGAGATAGGTGCCCCCACAACGGCAAAGGATTTGGGCATAAAGGAGGAGCATATAGTAGAAGCACTAACCTTAGCCCACAAGATAAATCCCAGCAGATACACAATACTAGGCGATTCCGGACTTACCTATGAAGCAGCAGAAAGGCTTGCTGTGGTTACAGGAGTAATTATATAAACCACGAGATTACACAACACTTTTTCTTTTTTACAAAAAGAAAACCTGTGCTAAAAGGAAAACAACAAGAATGTTTTTAGTCAAGGTTTTTACCGAAGGTAAAAAAGTTGTTGGTAAAACTTTTCTTTTTAAGAAAAGGTTTCTTGTGAAAATCAGTGGAATCTTGTGGTTAAAATGAATGGGGATGGGTTATGGGATAGGTTAAAAGGAGACGCCGAAGCGGAAAGAGAAGTGGATAAAGAGAAGAGAGTAACACTGGTCGGTGCAAAGTTAGCGAAAGCAGGTGAAGAGTTCATATTTTTAGGGCTTCCGGAGAAATGTGAAGCGTGTAAATTAAAGAAATCCTGTGCGAACCTTGAGGTTGGGAGAAGGTACAGGATAGAGCACGTAAGAGATGAAATAAAGCACGATTGCTACATTCATGAAGATGGTGTGCGTGTGGTAGAAGTAACAGAACCGCCGTTAAAAGTGGCGATAAATGCGAAACATGCTTTAAAAAGCGCTAAGATGGTTTTCAAACCTGCTGTCGCGGATTGCGAAGAAGGCAATTTATGCCATCCAGCAGGACTAAAAGAAGGAGATAGATGTACAATTCTGGATGTGATTGACGATGCACAGGGTAACGATAAAATGTTGAAAGAGCGGGGATTGAAATTGGTGGAAGTAAAGAGGGAAGGCAAGAAGAAAATAAATTATTGACGCAGATTAGCACCGACAAGATGAAACGAGCGATACCAATGCCACATTTCAAAATTTACCGCAGAGAACGCGGAGTTCGCAGATTTTAGACACAGATTAACGCAGATTGACACTCGTGGGCTCTGCCCACGTCCCCGCAAGCCCTGAAAGGGCTTAATGATAAGAATCAACACGGTTGAACTAAAATAAATCTGCGTAAATCCGTGTAAATCCGTGTCTTAAATAAAAGGAAGTTAAAGAACGGTTTATGTTCGTAGGAATAGACCATGGGACTGTCGGAATACGATTTGCCGTGTTGGATGAGGGAAAAGCGGGCAGAGCATCTGTTTTTGAGTTATCAAGAAAAAAAGCAGCGGAGATTGACACTGAAGAAATTATAAGAGAGATAGAGAGGGGGTTAGAGGTAAAAACAGAGGAAATAAAACTGGTTGCGCTGACGTATTCGATGGGCGATGGCTTTTCCGCGATAAAAGACATTAACAAGGTGCGGAATCGTGGCGTGAAGAGTGAAGAAGGCGCGGGTGCAAAAGTCGGCGGCGGGACAAAGGTGTTTGATACGATATTGGCAGCGGGCGTACCCACGATAATGATACCGGGGATTCATGCGGGTAGCGAAACAATAGACCGCCGAATGAAGTTCTTCTCGCATTGCGCAAGCCCGGAAAAGGTGGGCGTTGCATACCACATATATAAAAAGGGATTTGAGAACTTCATTTTCGCTGACATCAGCTCTAACACCGTTACGATGTCGGTAGCGGAGGGAAAAATAATAGGAGCAATAGATGCGTGTTTGGGCTCGCCAGGATTGTATCAAGGTCCAATTGACCTACAGAGGTTAAGAGAAATCGACGAGGGGCGGATAACGGCAAACGAAGCATTTTCAAATTCCGGTGTCCTGCGTAAGAACTGGACGAACGGAAGCGCAGGAAACGAGGAATTGGCTATGGATGCGCTCTCTTTGTTTGCCGCGATGGAAATTGCAGCGATGCGTGTTCTCATGACAGATTACGGCGGCGTAGATGCAAGAGAGTATAAAATCTTCCTAACGGGCTCTGTGGGTGAGAGAGAGGAAATAAAACAGAGGATAGACCAGCTCCTGGGCATAAACAGCGAAGCAGTAACGATAACTATGTATAGTGCCGCGATAGGGTGTGCAGAAATTGCAAGGGATATCTTTTACGGTGCAAAAAGGATTTTAGGTATAGAAGTAGAGAAGAACCACAAGAAAATATATTTTTGACACAGATTAACGCAGATTAACACAGACAAAGAATAAAAGTCGAGAAGGTTAACCTTAAATAAGTTCGTGTAAATTTAACGGTTTGCTTTTTCGGCTATCTAACCCGCTAAGCCGCTAAACCGCTAATTGACCTCACACCCATTTTATTTCCCTCTTTTTCTTTTCATAATAGGGCGAATCGCACCGCACGCATCACATTTCAGCACCCACACGCGGTCCATTTTTATAATATGCGTGTCTGGCTTTTTGCACTCGCCACATATCACATATTCATCCATGTATCGCATAAGTTGACGCTCAACGTCCTTTTTCGAAAATCGCCCCTGAAAAATCACCCTGCTCCCCTCTACCTTGCCTGCGGTGCCCAATTCGTTCAGCAGGAATTTTATCACGTGTTCCGCCTCACGATTTATATAGCTGCAAACAGCATCAAAATTATCGAATATCGTGGTCTTCCCCTCTATAAACACCCTTAGCTCGGGTATAACAAAACGCGATTCCGCAGTCGTTGTACTCGGTAGTTGCTTCAGAGCGCGGTCCAATAAATCCTCATATTTGTATTCTTCCATTTTGTTGTTAAATTAAACGCCGAGGAAGGGATTTGAACCCTTGTGTCCCGATAAAGGGACACCGGCTCTCAAGGCCGGCGCTTTTGTCCGCTAAGCTACCTCGGCCGCCTTGAGACGGTAGCTATTCTTTTTCGATTCATGGCTTCTTTTTCTTCCAGCCATATACCTTCCTCATTTTCTTTGATCTTCCAAACCCGCATGCCACGCAGTACTTCGCATGCAGACTAAAAGAGCGACTACCGCATCTGCGGCATCTTATGTGCGACCTCTTCTGCTTTTTGCCAAAAGAAGCTGTGCCTTTTACCATGTTCCTTTCTCTCCTGTTCCTTCAGCCTCGCTTCTGCCCTTACCTTTACCTTTACCCTCCCCCTTGTCTTTTTCCGTCTCCTTCTGTACGGTTGGCGAAACGTACACCACGTTATCGCCTCGCACCAGAATTTCGCCCATAATGCTCTTGACTGAGGTGTCGCTATCCAACTCTTCTGCATCACGTAATACCAGGTTCATGTGCAGGTCGTATCCGTCTAATACACCTCGAAATTCCCTGCCACCTCTTATTTTCACTATAACCGGGGACTTTAACGATTTGTTTAATATGTCCAGCGGCTTAAGCCTATCCACCATGTCCATCACTCTCTCCTTTTCTTTTTACTGTGCTACTTGCTTATACTTGATATCATCCGTATTTTATAAGTTAAAAATGCTTTGGATAGCATAAAGAGATAACCTATACTTTATTTATTGCTCTTACTATATTTATTTATTCTCATTCATTCATTGTAACAGATAATCAATTTCAAGGAGAAACGAAAATGGCTAAGTCCTCATATGGATTCATAAGCGATGCGTGGAAGAGACCAGACGCTTCTTACGTGGACGAACTCAGGCAAAGTAGGTTGATGAGCTGGAGGCGAGAACCCGCGGTTGTACGGATAGGAAGGCCGACACGGTTGGACCGTGCACGCTCTTTAGGGTATAAAGCGAAACAGGGCATCATCGTGGTGAGGGCAAAGGTACGGCGTGGCGGAAGAAGGAAGACAAGACCAAAACACGGAAGAAGACCAAAACGAATGGGCGTGCACAAAATAACGCCAGGGAAGAGCTTACAGCGAATTGCTGAGGAACGAGCGGCGAGAAAATATCCAAATATGGAGGTTCTTAATTCGTATTGGGTAGCCGAGGACGGGAAAAGGAAATGGTATGAAATAATCCTCGTTGAACCGGCAAATCCCGTGATAGCGGCTGATGAGAACCTTAACTGGATTTGCAGTCGAAAGCATAAGGGGCGAGTTTTCAGAGGGAAGACCTCAGCAGGTAAAAAAGGAAGAGGTTTGGTTTAAATCGAGCATGAACAGGTCGGGCGTGGTAGATTTGCCGCTGCATGGCGGAACAGCACCCTACTGGCTGGTAAAACGGATGAAAAGCCTGGCTTATGCTATGTTCAAGACGATAGTAGATGAATATGGCGTGGATGGAGCAATAAAGAAATTAGCGGACCCGCTCTGGTTTCAATCTCTATCGTGCGCGTTAGCTTATGACTGGCACAGCAGCGGGACCACGACCGTCGTGTGCGGCGTTTTGAAATCCGTTATAGATCCGGAAGAGTTTGGTATGGGTATTGCAGGGGGCAAGGGAAAAGCCTCGAGGAATACGTTGTCGGATATTGATTCGATAGCCGAGAAGCTGAAACTTGGTGATAGGAAGATAGAAGAGTTAAAATACGCAAGCAGAATATCTGCAAAGGTGGATAATGCGTGCGTCCAGGATAACTACCAGCTCTACCATCATTCGATGGTCATCTCCGAGAAGGGCGAATGGGCAGTGATTCAGCAGGGAATGAATCCCCGCAACCGGTATGCAAGAAGGTACCATTGGCTCTCTTCTTCGGTGGAAAGGTATGATGAAGAGCCACACCAGGGGATTGTCGGCGTGCTGCACGAGAACGTGCTGGACATGACGGCAAAGAAGAGCAGAGGTTGCCGGGGAATGTCCGTTGACCTTGCTAATACGGCACCGGGTGAATTAGAGCGACTTTATAAATCGCTTGGCGGCGGCAGAAGAAGGATAATAGAGAAAGGACAAAAGACGCTTTTCAATTTCGATAACGTTTTGAGCTCAGACGCTGCGGCAAAAGTTGAGGATGAGAGGTCGCGGGAATTGGTGTACCGGTTGCCGAGGCGAGTGAACTGGGATGCGCTTCGTGTGGCATACGATACCCAGCCGGAGAATTACGAGCAGTTCTTGTACATACGCGGGGTTGGACCTGCGACCGTACGCGCTTTAGCGCTTGTCTCTGAGTTGATTTACGGCGAACCCGCGAGCTGGCGGGACCCAGTTAAGTTCTCGTTTGCCTTCGGCGGGAAGGACGGCGTGCCCTACCCGGTGGATAGACGCACGATGGACGAAACGACGGAGATATTGAGCAATGTCGTGAAAGAAGCGAGAACGAAGATGAAGAATATTTATTAATATTGTATATATCCTTTTATAAATACAGGACATAGAACGTAGGGGTCGTGGCCTAGTCCGGAAGGGCAGCGGGCTCCAGACTCGCCGATCGTGCGTTCAAATCGCACCGACCCCATTTAATTTTTTGTGAACAAATGCGATGAGTGCCGCTTTGGGAATTAGAGAAGTGAAAAATAATAGGTGTATGGATGCATACATTAAAATGCATAAACATTTATAAGTAGGTATACATTAAAATGTATAAACGAGCAAATGACAGGTGTTGATAAAGACATTTTCATAAAATAACCTTTGTGTCATATGACACCTGGTTCATGATAGCATATAGAACTGTAACTTTAACCTTTTTTCGTAATAGGTTCTTCAGGTAGTACATATTCCAATTTTTCTATAAGTTTCCTTGATTTTTTGGGTATTTCTGCGAATTGTGTTTTCTCCCTAATCTTCAATATGTGTA
>PIXU01000031.1 GCA_003601795.1 Candidatus Methanophagales archaeon | reverse complement strand
TTTTGAGGGGCGATTACTACGGATTCCGGGTTCACGAGGGCGAGTTGCAGCCCTCGATCCCAACTTAGGGTAGCTTTAGGGGATTTCCTTCCCCTTTCGGGGTCGGTACCCATTGTACTACCCATTGTAGCACGCGTGTAGCCCGGAGGATTCGGGGCATACTGACCTACCGTGGCCCGCTCCTTCCTCCACCTTAGCGGTGGCGGTCCTCACAGAGTGCCCATCCTCCTTGCGGAGATGCTGGCAACTGTGAGCGCGGGTCTCGCCCGTTGCCTGACTTAACAGGATGCTTCACAGCACGAACTGCCGACGGCCATGCGCCACCTCTCAGCTAATCTGGTAAGGTCTTCAGCCTGACCTTCATCTCGCTGTCTCCTCCGGTGAGTTTTCCGGCGTTGAATCCAATTGAACCGCAGGCTCCACCCGTTGTGGTGCTCCCCCGCCAATTCCTTTAAGTTTCAGCCTTGCGACCGTACTCCCCAGATGGTGGGCTTAACGGCTTCCCTTCGGCACTGGCATCACTCGCAGTAATGCCAACACCTGGCCCACATCGTTTACTGCTAGGACTACCCGGGTATCTAATCCGGTTCGCGCCCCTAGCCTTCGTCCCTCACCGTCGGACCTGGTCTGGTCAGACGCCTTCGCTACCGGTGGTCCCCCAGGGATTAACGGATTTCACCCCTACCCCTGGAGTACCTCTGACCTCTCCCGGTCCCAAGCCAGGCAGTATTCCCTGAAAGCTTGACTGTTAAGCAGCCAAATTTCCCAAGGAACTTACCCAGCCGGCTACGGACGCTTTAGACCCAATAAACGTGGCTACCACTTGGGCTGCCGGTGTTACCGCGGCGGCTGGCACCGGTCTTACCCAGCCCTTCCTTCAGGTGCTTTTTAGACACCTGAACAGCCTCCTTAGGAGGCACTCAGAGTTCCCTTATCGTGCTTTCGCACATTGTAAAGTTTTCGCGCCTGATGCGTCCCGTAGGACCTGGGTTCTTCTCTCAGAACCCATCTCCGGGCTATTGCTCTCACAACCCGTACCGATCGTGGGCTTGTTGATCCGTTACATCAACAACAACCTAATCGGCCGCAGACCTATCCTTGGGCGCCTCAGCTTTCGAGCATCGCACATTCCAGTGATCGATGCTCTATCCGGTATTAGCCCCAGTTTCCCAGGGGTTATCCCGGTCCCAAGGGTAAGTTGTCCACGTGTTACTGAGCCGTCCGCCGGGTTACTCTTCCTCCGAGGAGGAAGAAGCACCCTCGACTAACATGGCTTAATCGAACTCTGATAGCAGTAGCCTCTGGCAGGATCAACCAGTATTAATCGGCGGGCTTACCACACACCTTTCTCCTTACTCGACCGAACCAATCAGATTTACTGGTTCGTCAGATTGGGCTTAAGTATCCATGTCGGACACGATTTTCACTCCTCATGTCCCCATTTATCCTCATCTGTATGTAGCAAAGCGGAGATCAACTTCGCATCTTTTGGCTATCCCCGTAATCGAAGTCGACGCCGAAACTTGCTACAATTATTTTTATTATTTTACCCCTATAAAAACTTTTATTGTTTTATCCCGAATATCTTCTCTCGTGCTTTGTCTTCTAATTCTTCCATGCTCATTTTCCTTTCGGCTACTCCCTGCTCTATCGCCTTCATACCCACTGCAACTGCTTCGCGCACATACATCTCACTCTCCTCCATCCTCGGAATTATATAGCCCTCGCTTATGCCTTTCTCTTCCGCATACCTCGCTATCGCATCCGCCGCCGCTATACACATCTCTTCTGTTATGCACGTAGCACGAACATCCAGAGCGCCCCTGAAAACCGCAGGAAAGCCTAAAGAGTTATTTAATTGATTTTTAAAGTCCGATCTTCCAGTAGCAACTATTTTAGCACCCCCTTCCTTTGCTTCCCACGGCCATATCTCCGGCACCGGATTTGCGCATGCGAATACAATCGCATCCTCTGCCATCCCCGCTATCCATTCCTTTTTTATAATGCCCGGACCCGGTGTTGAAAGGGCAATGCAAATGTCAGTATCACGCATTGCCTCTTTTATCCCTCCTATTCTACCTTCCCTGTTCGTCTTTTCGCACATCTCCCACTTATTTTTATCGCCCTTCATGTCCTTCCTATCTGTATTCAATATCCCCTTGCTATCCACCATTATCATATTTCCCCATCTCACGCCCGCCATGCACACATATCTGGCGACGTTCATGTTCGCTGCACCTGCACCAATCAACGATATCGTCACATCGTTCATCTTCTTCCCTACCACCTTCAACGCATTTATCAATCCCGCAAGTATCACCAATGCGGTGCCTTGCTGGTCATCATGCCACACGGGCATATTCAACTCTTCTTTTAATCTTTCCAGTATGTAGTAGCACTTCGGACTTTCTATATCCTCTAAATTCACACCGCCAAAGGTAGGCGCTATCCATTTCACTCCTTTTATTATCTCCTCTGCGTCCTTCGTAGCTAAACAAACAGGAAATGCATCTACATTTCCCAAATATTTAAATAACATTGCCTTTCCTTCCATTACTGGAAGTGCTGCTTCTGCTCCCACGTCTCCCAAACCCAACACTCTCGTCCCATCCGTTACAATTACCACAGAATTACTTTTGTTTGTATATTCAAACACTCGTTCTCTATTGGCTTTTATTTCCCTGCATGCCTCTGCCACACCCGGCGTGTACCATATTGCAAAGTCATCGTAGCTTCTAACCGGAGCCTTCAGCCCTACCTCTATTTTGCCTTGATAGCGTGCATGATACACTAATGCAAGCTCTTCAGGCTTATTTGCAGCCATTAAACGGTCTTTCTTTCCCAAATCGTGCATGTTCATCCATTATTGGTATGGAACTTCCTCATTATAAAGTAAAGAAGGCAAATTAGATTAGATTTTTCCTCGCCACGTTCAAATCATCACATGTATTTACATTTATGGCGAGCAAAGGCTCGTTAAAGACAAAAGGTATCGAATTTTCGGAACTCGTGACCACGTTAATGCCGCAAGAAACAAACTCTTTACCTTCGTGCTCGAACACATAGCTCGGAGTTACATTTTTTGGTACTATATCCAATGGAACAGCACCCGTGACGCTTATGCGGGGTTTATGCGATAAATAGGCGTCTATTATCGCATTGATGTGCTCTTTTCTTATAAAAGGGATATCGCATGCAACGGATAAAAATTCAGGATAACGCCGGAGCAAATATTGCAAATCTTTATGGTAACCTTCACCAGGTGTTTCTATTGTTTTATAATTCATGCGTTTGCAATGTATCCCAGTTTTCGGTGTGTTTTTTGTGATCGCCACAAGAAAAATTTCCAAAAAATTTGATTCTCGTACGCTTTCTACAACCAAATCTATTAGCCGCTCTCCACCTATCCTTATAAGTGCTTTCTCTATTTCTTCTCCTAATCTGTTGCTCTTTCCGCCTGCGAGGATTATTGCGATCATTAATTATAATTAAATGATAACTTTTTTGGGCATCATCAGTTAAAATTCACCGCCAGCAGATATAATTTCAACCCGTAAGATTCAGATACATACCTCTCCAGAATGAGGTTGAGAATTGTCTCCAGACCTTTAGTAGTCCATCTCATCCACTTATGTTTTGTCCTTTTTGATATCTCTCCCATCAGCCGCTCTATAAGATTTGAATTCCACGGAACCTTTCTTCCTTTGACAGCCAGTACTGCAAAGGTTACAATGGTATTTGATTAATCCCGGATAAAAGGAGCAGCTTTATTTGGAAATAGCAATATATCATGCACTCTGCTGGATACACGAGATAAGACTCTACACGAAGTTGAATCCAATTCTTGATTGCCATAGGATCAAACTTTGCAATTTCATGGAACTGGTATGGGAGTTTTACGAAGCCCTCAAGAGATATAAAGAGAATCCTGAAAAAAATAGAAGGAAGCGCTTGAACGGAAGCTTGAAGAGTTATTCTCAACGAAAACTGGCTATGAGGAATTGGATAAGAGGATAGAATTGACCATGGAAAAGAAAAACAGGCTTTTACTCGTGTTAGAGTATCCTCAGATTCCGCTTCATAATAATCCAGCAGAAATAGCACTGCGTGAACTCGTGGTCAAGAGAAAGATAAGCATTGGAACGAGAAGTGAAGATGGAAGAGTTGCATGGGAGAACATGATGTCCCTCAGGTTGAACGGTTGAACATACTATTAAGTCATACACGGATATCAATATTACACTGCACTACGTGATATGTCCTGGAAACTATACCACGCCCAACACATGCCCTTCATCCTAATCCGTATCGTAGTCCATCTCCGGAAGCTTCTTCGCTCTGATCAGCTTCGCCAACGAAGGCAAGTAAAAACGCTTGACCCCCGAAAACTTAAAGTTAACCATTGGATGGATTGGATACTTTACTTTCGTATTATTCCGGTTCTTCTATCGCCACAATTTTCCGCCTGCTCTTCGTGCTCGAAACGATTCTTACCCGGGCGTTAAAGTATCGCGACAATACTTTGACTACCGCTTTATTAGCCTTTCCTTTTGTGGGCGGTTCTTTTACTCGCACTATTAACGGTTCCGCTTCAATTACCGCATCCTCATTTGAGTTCGGAATGACTTTTATCTCAATTATTCTCATTCTCTTAAATATATCCTCTCCGTTTTCTCTGCAACTTTATAAAAGTGTTTTTAAGGTAAAGCTCGACAGCTTTTGTTTTATGCGAAACGCCCCTGCCTATGTCCTCCACTATCCCACGCGTAGGCAATGAGATACCCCGTTTCGTGAGATAGGCGTCATCTCTCTTTATCGTGCTCAGACTTGTACCGAGAAGGATTGCGAGATCCTCCTGGGTCAGAACCCCTCCCTGATCCATCGCTTCGTCACACAGACGCAGTTCCTCATTCCTTCTTTCCGCTGCGATGCCGTATTTTTGCCGGATCTCAATGTCTTCGTCATGCAGGATTGTTAAATTCACGGAGACCATCCGGCAATACTTTATCGGCTTTCCTGCAGGTTCTCCCAAAGCGACAACTGTTTTCGTTATCTGACCCGGTCCTCTGGAGCTGTTGTAGTAATCCCTGTTAAATAGCGTGATTCTATCGTATAGCGCTTCTGCTTCCACTTGAGACAGCCC
>PIXU01000030.1 GCA_003601795.1 Candidatus Methanophagales archaeon | reverse complement strand
GTAGCAAATATGGTCTACCGGTATGAGATCACTAACAGCCGGGGGCAATAGCCACGACTGCCCCATTTTGTCGCTTCTTACCGCCATTCCTCATCATTCCCCTAATTATATAACCAAAGAATAATTGTACATGTTATAATAAAAGCTTTTCGGTTTTATTTCGCTTGGAACTAAATTAGGTGTTCTTCTAAGCGGTATTTTTGTAATTTGAGAAAGCTCTGGCTATAAATGTGCATTGAATTTGAAAGAAAGCGTTTTTAGATGTGTGTACTATTGTATAATATCTGCTGATTGTTTGGTAATTATTGGACAGCCTCGTAAAGCGAAAAAACTGCAACAAAACGATTTTGCTATTCAACAGCCTTTAAATGCAAACACAGAAGTATATAAGCGGAGGGGAAGTGATGAGGAGATAGAGAACTCGCTTAAAAACCATGAATACGTTTTGGTTACAGGAAAGCCAAAATCAGGGAAGACAAGAAGTGTGTACGAGGCAATAAAAGCAGTTTTTCCTGATTTTTTCGTGATTAAAGTTCCTCCTAAAAAGGTTGAACAAATTCGGTTCCCATTCATGAAGAGGAATTATCTGGCATTTTTTGATGATTTAAACAAATTTAGCGAAGCAAATTTTGATTTTAATTCGTTTTTGAAGAGGGTTAAAGAGAAAACAAAGAAATTGATTGTTGTTTCAACTTGCAGAAGTGGAGATGAGTTCGAATCTGTTAAAGAAAAATCTATGGAGACCATGAGGACTTTTACAAAAGTTGTGAATCTGGATAAATACGAACTAAGTGAAATTGAGGGTAGAGAATTAGCAAAGGAAGCAGGAGTAAAATGGAAGTCAGAGCAATTTCTCGGAACGCCGGGCTCGGTGATTCTTGACATTGAAGATATGAAAAACAGATACGGGAACTCAACAGACGATGAAAAGACAATTTTACGGGCTTGTAAGCTTTTAAAGCGGGCTAACATTTTCACATATGAAAAAGAGTTAATAGGAGAACTTTGCACTTCTATTTTTGAAACCAAAATAAACGAATCTTCATGGATTAAATCAATAAACCATCTTAAAGAAAATAGTCTCGTTACAAAATCTTCCATTCCTGAAATTGATGTTTATGATGCCACTTTAGAATCTGTTGTAGATGATTATGACCCTGTATATCATCTTGAAGCTCTATTAAATCTTTTAATCACGTTAGATGATGCGGAAAATCTCTTTTATCTTGGAAATGCTTTTCTCATGAATAAAAGCTACAAGAATGGAGAAAAAAGCTATAAAGAGTGTTTAAGGATTAATCCTGAGTCCACAGAAGCACATAATAATCTTGGGGTTTTGTTAAAAGATTTGGGGAGATACGAAGAATCAGAGCGGGAATGGAGAGAAGCGATAAGGATTAAGCCTGAGTCCGCAGAAGCACATTATAACCTTGGGCTTTTGTTATACAATTTAAAAAGATACAAGGAATCGGAGGCAGAATACAGAGAAGCGATAAGAATTAATCCCGATGATGCAGAAGCACATTATAATCTTGGGCTTTTGTTACACGATTTGAAGAGATACGAGGAATCGGAGACAGAATACAGAGAAGCGATAAGAATTAATCTCGATGATGCAGCAGCACATTATAATCTCGGAATTTTGTTACACGATTTGAAGAGATACGAGGAATCGGAGACAGAATACAGAGAAGCGATAAGAATTAATCCCGATGATGCAGAAGCATATTATAATCTCGGAATTTTGTTAAAAGATTTGAAGAGATACGAAGAATCGGAGGCAGAATACAGAGAAGCGATAAGAATTAAGCCTGATGATGCAGCAGCACATGCAAATCTCGGTATTTTGTTCTTGTTTTCAGAAACAGGAAAGAAAGAAGAAGCAAAGAAAGAATTAAGAACGGCAAAGGAATTGTTTGAAAGAGAAGGAAGAGAAGAAGATGTGAAGCACATAGAAGAGTTGTTAAAATCGTTATAGTAATCACTTCTTATTTTTTCTTCTACCATAGCCACCTCTTCTTCCCACTTAACCTAATATCTCTGTCTTTTTCTTTTATCCCTGTCTCTTATCTTATTATATAAGAAACATTTACACAAAAAGAGACGATGGATATAAATCTGGCTTTTGGATTGTTGCTGGTGAAGGTATTTATCATGCTATTCGTGATAATGGACCCTTCAGGCAATATTCCTGTATTTATGGCGTTAACGAAAGGTATGAGTGAAAGTGGGAGGAAAAAGGAGCTTAATTACGCCGTTTTGGTTGCTACAATTCTCCTCCTCCTGTTTGCCTTTCTTGGGAAGATTATTCTATACGTGTTGGGCATAACTACGGATAGCTTTATGATAGCAGGTGGCATCCTCCTTTTGTTCTTCTCCCTTGACCTTTTAAGAGGTGAGCACAAATATGTAGATAGTGGGGAGTCTGGAGCGGGAGTAGGGGTAGGAGTAGGAGCAGTTCCCTTAGGAACTCCTTTGCTCGCCGGTCCAGGTGCTATAACAGCGGTTATGGTGATAATAAAATCCTATGGTATTGGGATGGTTCTTTTTGCTATTTTCTCCGCTATTATCGCAACAAGGCTCGTATTAGGGCAATCTGAAAGGATATATCAGATATTAGGGAAAGTAGGGTCGGAAGTGTTAAGCCGCGTAATGGGGATAATCGTTGCGGCAATTGCGATAGAGTTTATTGCGGGAGGGATAAGGGGAATGTTATCTTACATTATGTTAATGACATAACAATACATAAATGCTTTTTGATTTTCATACTATTAGGAAAGGAGTATAACGGAAAAGCATTTTAAAAGAGAAAAAAAGAATAGTAAAAAATGCCTTAGATTGCCTCGGTAGCTTAGCCTGGATGAGCGGCTGATTTGTAATCAGCAGGCCGAGGGTTCAAATCCCTCCCGGGGCTTTAGTCGAAAAGTCTGGGAGTTTGTAGAGGAGTACCGGAAGGCGCTTGAGAAAGCGTAATGTTTTTATGTGCTGGGTGCGGATGTGTGAATGGGTGCGATGAAGATAGCGGGTGGTATATAAAATGCTTGGATGGATAGTAGCTTTGGTTACTTGGTTTTGTTTGGTTGTCGTTCTTTCTCTCTATTATTTTGAAAGGAGAGAGAAAAGGGAGTTAGAAAAGGAATTAACAAGGTTTGAAGGGACAAGCGAGTATAAGTTGGGTAAAAGGGTGGAGGATTTGGAGCGTTACATCGCTCTTTTTTTGAAGGGTAAAAAACAGGATACTGTTTTTGCTGCTACTTTTGAATCCGTTGGGATGGATTCCATTGAGGATTCTTTGCATGCGATGATTGGAAGGGCTGAGATGGAGATTATTTTGGTGACGCCCTGGATTAAGGAAGGTATTTGGAAGAGGATTCGGGGTAGCGTTTTGGATTTTGTCAAGGATGGTGGTGACTTGAGGGTTTTTATTAAGGGAACTGATGAGGATTTTTCTTCTGGACGTAGTGATTGGAGTGTTGTTAATGAGATTAGTCAGTATGGTGGAGTGGTTAAGTTCGTGCCTAAGCTTCATGCTAAGGTTTATGTCGTTGATAAGCGTGAGGCGCTTATTTCTTCTGCTAATCTTTCTCGCTCTGGGCTGGATTTTGGGTATGAGGCAGGGATGTGGACTTGTAATCCTGTGATTGTGAAGGATGTGCGTGGGTTTGTGGAGAGGTTGGAGTATCCCTAAGTGAATTACACAGATCCTCACGAGAAAACGATAATAGGGGTGGATTTCCTTTTGCTATTCTAACCTCCATTGCTTCTTTTTCTTGCTCCTGCTATACAAATACAGTTTAGGGATTTATAACCCCTACTAAACCGCTAAACCGCCAAACCGCTATCTTCTTCTCCTTCTTATCCTCTCTTCTCCCACTTATACAAATCCAGCACCTGAGAAAGCGTCTTCCCACTCTTTATCTCCTCTCTTATTCGTTCCTCGTTTTTCCATACTTCCTTCGCACGCCTTGCGATTTCATACGCGTGCCCCTTTGGAACCACCACAACACCGTTGTTGTCGCCTATAATCCAATCTCCGGTGTTCACTTCCTGCCCACCGCATTCTATCTCCGCATTTAGTTCTCCGAGGCCCTTTGGCTCCCCCGCATTCGGCACCACGTATTTAGCGAAAACCGGGAATCTCATTCGTCTTATTTCCGCTATGTCACGCACCGCACCGTCTATAACCACACCCGCAATTCCTTTCTGGCGGCAGCTCCATGATGCGAGTTCACCCCATATAGCCACGTCCTTCGAACCTGCGTAAACGACTATTACTTCTCCTCGCTTCGCCACGTCCGTAGCCTCTACCGGCTTTGCCCAGTCGCCTTCAAACGTCTGCACGGTTACCGCCCTGCCCACGAGCTTTATATCATCAAATACCGGTTTTATACCCTGCATTACGCCTTTACGGTGCATTGCATCCGAAATGTTCGGTGTGGACACCTGCATAAACAACTCGAAAATCCGGGCATCCAACGTTCTCTTCTTCGCACCTTTTAGATATTCTTTTTCTACCGTACCCAAATCCATGCTTTCTCTTATCTTTATCGTTGAGTCACGCACCTTTGCAGACCTCGTTATGTTCCCGCCCACAATAATGACGTCGGCACCCAGATTCACCGCTTCTGATGCCATTTCCGTATCTACACCACCCGCAACTGCTAATGGTGTACTTATCGCAGCCGATACGTTTTCCAAAAGGCTTAACACGTCCATACCCCGCATCTGCTGGTCTATTCCCACGTGCACGCAGACGTAATCCACACCCAGCTCTTCCAGTTCCTTCGCTCGCCTCACCGGGTCTTCGGTGTTCATTATATCTGCCATAACTGCCACACCGTATTTACGAGCGGATTTTACCGCCTCTTCTATCACGGCGTTATCGGCAACCGCAAGTATAGAGACCACCGAAGCACCGGATTTCGCCGCCATCTCCATTTCTATCGCACCCGTGTCCATCGTTTTCATGTCTGCAACGATATTCACTTCGGGAAAAGCATCTTTCAATGTCCTTACTGCGTTCATTCCTTCACTTTTTATTAGCGGCGTTCCCACCTCTAACCAGTCAGCGCCGCCTTCTACACTTTCTTTCCCTATTTCTATCGCCCTTTCCAACTCGAGCACGTCAAGGGCAACTTGCAGTATTTTCCGCTCTTTCGTTTCCTCCATGTTCGCTGTTAGGCATTTTGTGAAAATAAATTATAGACACAGATTAACGCAGATTAACACAGATAGATGATAAAAATCAACACGGTTAAATTAAAATAAATCTGTGTAATCTTGTGGTTACTTTTCGGAATGACTATAACTCCCAAAACCTCTTCGTTCTCATATATCTCCTCTCCTCCTCCAGTATATTACGATAAAACTCATACTCATACTCGCCCTTTATGTCTTTTGACCTCCGTATTATTCTCGATGCCACTTCCGGACCTATGCCACGAGCCGCAAGAGCAATCACGGCGAGAACGCCATGCGACAAAACCAGATTTGCGTTTCGATACACCCTTTTCACACGCTCTTTATTCTCCTCTTCAACAGCGGAACCTGCCCTTCTCACAACTTTAATTTCTTCCTTCTCCCACGGTTTTAACGCAGCAATCAACCTCGAGTTGCAAAACGGGCAAACAAGCGATTCCATCCCCGATTCAATTACCGTTTTCACTCGCATTTGCGATTCCCAGCGCTTACAATACACACAGAATAAAATCACCCTATCGTTCATTATTCTGTTCCTTAACGCATCTATAATCATACTTTCGTTTCGTTCAGACGCCAATACGTCACGCCAACTCAAATATCCGGAGGCGCCAATGGGACTTAACCCGCGTGAAGAAAAACAGAGCTTTATCTCGCCGGATTTTAGCCCCCTCAATACTTCTTTCGTTCGCTCCACGTCAAGTTTATCCGCGAAGATGTCACTCACGGTCTCTTCGTATATCGGCGTCCCCGAGAATAATTTTACTAACGTATCGGCGGAAATCCGTTTCCTATCAAAGTCCTTACGCAGCGCACCGAAACGCTTCGCCACGTTCAACAGCTCCCATTTAAGCAGAAAGGAGTTTTTCAGTGTCTTTTCTAATATCGGCTGAACGAAATCGGGTTCAATTGAGTTCAACGTCTGCTGCAGGGCTTCTTTCTTCATCCTTCTTCCTGACTTTAATTTTATCCGGTATGGGTCTATTTCCATGGAAATATCCGTGCCAAGTCGAGCGCCGAGTAAAGCGACAATCAGCCGTCCAAACGTCTCGTTTACACGATGCCCAAAGCAAGCGTTTATCACCATTTCCTTTTCATCTTTCGCCGTTTCTACAACCACTTCCTTCGCCGTTGGCACTGGACACTTTTCCTTAATCTGCTCTTTTACTATGTCTATGAGCGTTCCCAAACAAGAGGGATTCACACGCACTCCGTATTCCTGCTTCAAATCCGTCTCTAAACCCGCAATCTTCCCCACCGCCGAACTCGAATCAGAAGCGATAAAAGAAGCGATTTTGTTTCTTAAGTCACCTACTTCCTGTGCAACCGCAAAAGGAACGGGTATTTCCTCGCCTTCCCATTTGGGTATCTCACCTTCCCTCTTTACACCGGGTTCTACGTTTATCTTTTCTTTCTCTGCTTCTACATCCGAATCCACTATCCGCCACGTTTCGCCCTTTGCAACGAATAACGCACCGGG
>PIXU01000029.1 GCA_003601795.1 Candidatus Methanophagales archaeon | reverse complement strand
TCTTCGGCCAGCACAGTGCGCCTATCATGTTCAGTCCCGGCTCCAGCCAGACGCTCATCTCGTCGTATTTCTCCGTGCCGTTGTACACCCAGTAATCATCAGAAGTGAGATACACGAAGTATCCTACGCCGGGGTCCATTGTCGTTACGGACTCGAACTGCTTTGTCGCTGCGTTGTATTTGTATACAGACCCAGAGACATTATCCCAGACCGATGCTAATACGCTGCTCGTGCTGTTGTCTTCCGGTTCAAAAGGCAGCGAAATCAGGTTCCAGCCGGCATATAGTTTCCGCTCAAATGTATCTATCCATGAGATATTCGCTTCCTGAATCCTGTCGCCCTGCTTGTCGAAAAGCCTGCTACTGCCGATTGTTGGCACATATCTGACTTCATGCGTGTAATATCGCGGACTTATGCATTTGCATATATCTCCTGAACCTACTCTCTCTATCGTGATGTTCGCAAGTGGCATCGTCATCGGAGCGTTATAGCCCTCAGTATCCGATCCAAAGAGCCAAAGCATTTGACCGTAAGGACCGCCATCAAATGTGTTATCCCACTCAAAAGCAGAACGCCACCATGGTACATAGCATACCCCTCCTACAGAGATTCTGCATGGGTTCGTGACGTTTGTGACGTTTATGACGGCTGGATTGTAATCTATGCCCACCTGAAACGTCCTGAATCCATCTGCCTCTTCAACCATATCTGCCATCAATTGAACCGTCATGTTCTCGCCTGGAGCTAAACTGCAAGTAGTGGGGTCTGGACTGACATACACCCTCACATGGGCGAGTGCAGGCGTTGTTGCGATTCCCGCAAGCACGGCAAACACTGCCAATACCATTCCTATTTTGAATACTGCTTTGTTCATTTTTTCCTTCTTCACCTCCTAAAACTTTTCTTTCTGCGAAAGAAACCTTTACTAAAGAAAGGTTCTTTTCTCTTATTCTCACTTTCACCTCCTTTACTTTTTATCTTCTGTTTCCTTTTTCCGTATTGAGTTTTATTTGCCCCAAAAAAGAAAAAAGGGCAAAAGTTTTTTTTATTATTTGCGGCTAATTGTATCTATTTTATCAGCAACAACTGCCGTCGCAATAGCAACAATGGAGACATCCTCCATGTCCGACGTACTCGGAGAGTTTCGTATAGTCACCTCCGTCAATACCACCAATGCAGTCCACATCACCAGCCCAGTTTGAATCCAATGGATCTCCGTGTCCGACGTGCTCGCAAAGTTTCGTATAGTCACCACCATCCACATCGCGACTGGCATCTACATTACCGCACATGAGTTTGTATGTATTTCGCCATGAATACTTCAGCGAATAGTAGTCATTCGGTGCCGTAGCGCCGTCAATTTTGTATGCGCTATCGCAAATCCCGTTGTTATTTGTGTCGCCGCATGTGCCGTTGTCCCAGTAATTGCCCATGTAGCTCACGTTTGGATAGTCGTTTGGTGGGTCTGGCGTGCCGTCATGTTTATACACGAAATCGCTTACCGTAGAGTTCCAGTGATTATGTGGATTCAATCCCGACTGGTATTTCCACATGTCGTATGCCTGATGTTCTGGATATTGTGGATTTGTCTTGTTATTATCAATGAAGTCGTTCCAGAAGATGATGTTGTGTGATGCGTTGAACAGGTTCATTCCGTACACATTGTTGTTCGCTATCGTGTTGTTATAGATACAACTGTAGTTACCGCATACATATACGCCATACTTGGTGTTGTCTCTAACGGTATTGCCACTCACGGTGCAGTTGAACGCTTCAGCGAGGTCAATTCCCTCCTGATTCCTTATGACTGTATTGTTTGTTATGTTGATGTACTTAACATACTCGGGATACGGTGGCTTCACCAGATTGTCCGGATACACGTATATACCATACTTCGTGTTGTTCGATATGTAGTTATCCATTATGTCCACATGGGTTGAATTCTGGACACGCATGCCCGCATTTGTATTGTTCACTATCGTGTTGCGGTAGCCTCCTATCGCTACGTTCGAGACGTTGCGCAGGCAAATGCCCGCTTTGTACTGGTTCCAACCCGAGTTCCTCTGCTCATAGTTGCAATCATGTACCGTGCAGTTCTGGATAACAACCGGTAAAGTCGTGTTCTCTATGGTGATACCGCAGCCCACGCAGTTCGTTATCGTCTTATTTTCCAGGTAGTAGATACCGCCGCGATTTATGAAATCTGGATGACTTGTAAGCTGGTTGTTGTTATGCACTACAATGATATTGCCTACTTGGTAATATTCTGTTCTTGCATTGTTGGTCTCACCCGGTGCACCTTCATATACGTCGTTATCGCAGTCTGCAACCACGGTGAAGCTGTGGCATCCCCCGCTAAGGCTCACACCCGTGAAACTTACGGTTGTGTTCGCACCAGCGCTCAGAGGTCCTACTCCTGTCACTTTACCGTAGGGGCTACCATCAACCTCTAAACTCACGTTGAACAGTCCTGAGGATGCATTGCCCTGATTCTTTATCCTCGCTTCTATCGTGTAGCCGGTGCCCGGATTCATCACTTCCGGGAACATGATATCCTCGACCACGAGGTCCGGCAGGTTCAACACCGCCTTTTCCGCCAGCGTTGCGAAGTAACCGTAGAAATAATTTTTGTTAGACAGATCCCATGTCGCATTCTGTGAGCCGTAAGTTCCTATACATGTGTTAGGTACATTGTACTGTTTCAGTGAAAATGGAAAAGTTCCTGATGGAGCGCTGAATGTACCAAGATGACAGTTGTTTAAATATATGTCTATCGTCCCACCGCCATAGTGCGATTGCGCTACCCATAATGTATAGTTATGGTCGCTTACAGGACCGATGGTCGCGTTATAGAACCACGTTGAATAAGGAGTTTGGTTTATCCTCTTATACCCATAGTTATGCCACCAGACTCCGCTATGTGTTATATTGGCTGTGGTGGTATTATTAATGACTGCAACGAACCACCTGTCATCACAATGCTGACCGGGGGTATTGTAGCAACCGGTTGCTCTAAAAATATTGGTGCCCGGCGTTGCATTCACACGCCAGTAATAGTGATGGTTCCCTTGTCTTGGCGAATATCCACTCCACCATACTCCTCGTGACTCATTATTCCAGGCCCTCTGGGCAGTGCAATTATAATTGAAGTACGGGAAGCCTACACTTTGGTAATAACCATTACCATTCCAGAATTCCGCCGTCACGGTCGTGTTAGGGCATGCACCCCACCTGTGCCAGTGCACGTATGCAACCACCACCTCGCCCGGAGGCAGTGTAATCGTCCAGTTCTGGTTACAAGGACCTGTGCTATTCTCCAGAACCCTTACTGAGCCATTGGTGATTGTACCGTTGAGAAATCCGCCACAATCAGTGCAATTACCGGTTTTTATGTCTTCCAGGCATCCTAGAGCCATCGCGGGTGTGCTGAACGCTGCTAATGCTAACACCGCTAATATCACTATCGGCGCTATTACATATCTTGTTTTCATTTTTCCTTCTTCCTTTTTTTCACCTCCTAATTTTTTTTTCATAACGAGCAGGGGATAGCAAGAAGTTTCCCCCTTCCCTCGCCCCCTCGTGGATTCGCACCACAATCACTTTCCTTGCAGGGGACATATCTCCACCATATCGCCTATTTCTTCCAGCGCTTTTTCCATCCCCCTTCATCGGGGTGTTCTTTGTGGCATCAAAAGGCGTCGCATATCTGCCTCCTTTACCGATTTCAAGCTTTTTGAGCCCTCTTTCCATGACCTTCCCCTCCATCTCCATCTTCGCCTTCGCCTGCATTTGTATGCATGATTAGTAATAACATTATATTTATTAATAAAATCATTTTCGGTTTTTTAAAAATAATATGTTAAAAATCGAAAGTATTAAATATAAAAATAACAGCAAACACGATATTAAAGTTATTTTCTAAATATTAAATAAGAGATTTTAATTTGATAATAGTTTTTGATTTTAATTAGTTCGTTGATCAAACCTCTTCTAATATTTGCTCTACACCATGCCCAACTTAGCTTTTATTGCCATGACTTCGTGCTCTAATCGGTCAAACCGTTCTTCCAGATACGATTTCAAGTCCTCTCGCAGACCTTTTATCTCGGTTATTGTTTCATCCTGTTTCTCTAACATCCTCTTCCCAATCGAAACTGATTCTTCACCAAGTTCCACAGACCTCTCACTCAGTTCCACAGCCCTCTCGCTCAGCTCCACAGCCCTTTCACCAAGTTCCACAGACCTCTCACCCAGTTCTACTGACCTGTAAAGCAATTTCCCCGCTGTATCCAAACGCTCTCCTAATTCTTCCTGCCAATCACCTCTTTTTATCTCAAAGTATTCAAACTCGCCTTTAAAATCTTCAAAGCTTACCCTTACGCTTTCAACATCTATTGGAAATCTCTTTATCTTTATCCTCTCGATAAACTCGCTTATAGCTTCGTCCTCGCCCTCTGTAACTATTCTTATATCATAAGGCTTGATATTCTCTACAAATCCCTTTATCCCCAATCTCCTCGCTATCTCTT
>PIXU01000028.1 GCA_003601795.1 Candidatus Methanophagales archaeon | reverse complement strand
GATAAGAAGCACCCCTTATAAATAATTTTCGGAATTGTGGGCTAGCGATAACTTTAAAAACCTGAATAGATACAAAATTTATATCAATTTGCGATAACTTATTTCGTACATATCGCATTATAGTTTGAGGTATATGCAAAAGCTCTTACATTGTATGTAAGGGTTTAAATACCCCCCTTAATTTTTAACTTAGTAGTAAACTAACAATGTACCAGCATCTGGTGAACAGGAGGCGAGGTGTAAAAATGGATAGAAAAGTGGAAAATAAGAAAACCAGCAGGATGACGAATACTTCCGTCTTTATTGCATACCTCATAGTCGTGCTCATCCTTATTATAGGACTGAGTGGGGTGGCAAGGGCATTTCATGTAGGTGTAATTCCGCATGCTGATCTAATCCAGAGTTACACTTCTTCTGGTGGTACACCAGAGTATAAAGATAGCAATACGGATTTAGTTTATAAAGTACAGCAGGGCGACATGCTAACGTTCTCCATCACCTTGAATCCAGGTTACACGAATTTAGAGTGCGAGTGGACGGTAAGAAAAGGCTCTGCTGTACTAACTTCCGCTACGGGAACATCATTCTCATGGACTGTACCATCAGAAAACTCTACATGGGAGATAGAAGCGGAGGTATTTTTGCGGGATGCCGTAGGGAATCCAGTAGGAAAAGACGCGGTGAGCTGGTCCATCACTACCGTAGATGTTGTGACTGTGAACCCAGGTGAATCAATCCAGGATGCGATAGATTCCATTTGCCCTGAAGGTGGAGTTGTTGAGCTTGCAGCAGGGATCCACAACGTTAGCGCTCGGACAACCATGCCTTTTAGCCGGCCCAGTTGGAGTACCATTATTGATGTTGGAGTATTGGTAATTGGAAGAGGTAACATAACCATTAAGGGACATGGTATAGATGCTACAATAGTTCAGACTGACGATCCTTCAACTACTATCTTCGGAATAATGAATTGTACTAATGTGAACATCCAGAACATGAAGATATATGGAAATTTTGATAGATATAATGGTAAAGTACCGGGAATTAATATTCATGGTATTGTCAATGATAGTGCCTTTTCAGATTTATATGTGGAAAACTTTAAATACTGTATTTACTCACAATACAATGGTGACTTTGATAATATTACAATTAAAGATTCTACGTTTGCTTACGCCAGAGGTGGGGTTCTTTGGTTATCCGGTATGGATAATAGTCTAATTGAGAACTGTGATATATCGGGTTCTGCTAGCTGGTTCGGCCTTGATTTCAATACAAATTGTCATAATAATGTAGTAAGAAATTGCACTTCACGTCATAATGGAAATAATGGATTTAGAATAGGTTATAGTAAGACAAACAATAATACTCTCGAAAACTGTATAGCTTACAATAATGTATATGGCTATCTATTCCAAGGTAGCCCGATTCCTCCGGGTCCTGGGAATTTTATGAAGGGTTGTGTAGCTTACAACAATATTGAGGGTGTACATATAAGTGATGCTTATGCCGATCAAGGATTACATATTAGCAACTGTCTCATTTACAATAATACTGGGCATGGTATCGGATCGGAGTTATGGCATAATAAAAACGGTAACATATGGATAACAGAAACTACAATAGTAAACAATGGCGGTGATGGTATCTATAATGAGCTGTTATACAACTTTTATGTTAAAAATTGTATTATAGCGGGCAATGTAGGATACGGACTGAAGAATGCGGGTGGAGGATCGATAACTTCTTCTTATAATGATGTTTGGGGTAATGCATTGGGCAACTATAACAATACAACATCAGGCACAGGTGATATCTCTGAAGACCCATTGTTTGCTGACCCTGATAATGGGGACTTCCACCTCAAATCACAGGCTGGAAGATGGAACGGCACGGATTGGGTTAATGATAACGAAACAAGTCCTTGTATAGATGCGGGCGATCCAAATTCGAGCTACTCAAACGAAATCTATCCACACGGTCAAAGAATAAACATAGGAGCCTATGGTAATACTTCTGAAGCCTCAAAATCGCCTTACCACAAGATATACCTCTCAGTTCCGATGACAATCTATTCAAACGGCGAATACAGCTATCCAGAACCGCCCATAACTTACAAAGATAACCAGACGGTTAACATCACTTTCAATGTATCTGATACAACCAATCTGACAATAAACTCCTACACATCCTCACAAATTAGTTTCACAGCCACAAACACCACCACAGACCAGAAGATGAATATCACGGTTTATAATGGGACTTTCATAGTTGTTAACGGCAAAAAATACGAGATAAAGAAGGACGGGATAGTACAGCAAACAAAAACCGCGAGCTATAATAAAGTAGTGTTCACCGATATTCCAGTCGGAAGCGATTATGTGATTACTGAAAGTGGTGGCAAACAACACAAACTACCAGTAGCCAGACCTGTGGTTGTGACTGGTATAGCGATACTAATTGTTGTTGCATACTGGCGATACAGGAGACGGCGCAGGAGGATGCGAAGTGGTGGATTGATTGTATTAGTGCCGGGAGTTGCTATTGAATGGTCATCTTTTATATATATGTGAAAAGATATTTTAAATTATGAGTGAAAATACAGGACTCGGATCTCGTGCTCGTCGAAGAGATGGGGCGTGTCTAACAACTGGTATCGTAGGTGCACAGCATAGAGGTGACAATTCACAGCATCGCGGGCGCGGGCGTGCAAGAACCGATAGAAGCTAAGGAGGTGAAGAAGGTATAAAATGGCTTTCACACTGGATAACGCGCGGTACTTACCGTGTTACATCACCGAATGCGAAGTCGAGAGTTTAAACGCAGGTAACAACACGGTCTGCGAGATTAAGGATAGAGAGCTAAGGAACAGGATGCTAAGGGTACAGGATATTACATTGCAGCCAAACGAAAATGTTACCGCACGGATACGTCAAGACACGAGAAGCATTGAGGAAAGCAACTCGATGAACATGGACTATACAGCGAAATACGATCTACATTGTAAGACACTGTTCTATTTGAACCTCTATAATTCGGG
>PIXU01000027.1 GCA_003601795.1 Candidatus Methanophagales archaeon | reverse complement strand
GGTTATCTCTTTTCAGTGCTTCAATGGCTACTGATATATCTTGCTTTATTGTTTCTATCATGGTGTTTTGTTATGTATCATATAGGATATATATAACTTTCGGTATAATACAGTATCTCCGAATACTGTTTATTTCGCTTGGAACTAAATTAGGTGTTCTTCTAAGTGGTATTTTTGTAACTTGAGAAAGCTCTGGCTATAAATGTGCATTGAATTTGAAAGAAAGCGTTTTTAGATGTGTGTACTATTGTATAATATCTGCTGATTGTTTGGTAATTATTGGACAGCCTCTAGAGGTGCGCAAAAATAGTTAGATATGAAGTAATCTATAGTAGACTCCACATCGAGTCCCATTCTTAAAATTTCACCACAATTCCTATGAAAGATTTGGTCTTCTTCCACTTTTACCTCGTGATTTAGGCACTACAGAGGATAGCGAAGTCTCAGTAAGCTTTAATCTCATTTCCGAATCCATTTTCATTTATTATGGGTCTGGCTTCTTTAGGGTAATAAACTGCATTGTAATTGCCATTAACTCTAATCAATGAAACGCCTGCATTAAGTATCTTAATCTCGTTATAATTGCCATTTATATTTTATGTAGTTGGTATCGTAGGTTGAGCGGATGACACAACAGGTTATTCTGGTAATTCTGGAGCTATTGTAGGTGTTTCTTCTTCTGGTAATGGTTGTTCTTCAATGCAGCCAGAAGATGCAACAATAACGACCAGTAGTGTTGCTAATACAATTCCTATTGCGATTTTGTTTTCCATTTTTACCTCTTTTTTACTAAAATGTTCTTTCTTATCTTATTTTACATAAAACAAAGTTACATACCCCCAATAAGTCCAGAGCCCGAACTATACTTCTCTACTGCCTTCCCTCCTTGCCCTTTCCCTTCGCTCACTCTAACGATATAGTAGTCTTCTTCTTCTCGCTCCCTTTCTTTGTTATCCGCACGCTGAGCACGCCGTTTTTATACGTCGCCTTTGCCGTTTCGGGCTTTACCGGCATGTCAAAGGATACCTCCTTGGAGAACTTTTTCTCGTTTTCCGTTCTTATTTCCAGCGAGTCTTCGGTTGCATGCAGTTTTATATCCTTCTTCTCGACACCGGGCAATTCCGCTACGACTTCGTACGAATCCTTCTGCTCCATCACATCTATCAAAGGCTCGCGCTCGCCTCCTGGGACGGGCTCTATTCTACTGTACGAAGGTTTTATATTCCCGAACTCCTTTATCTCCGGCTCCTTCCCCGGCTCCTTTGTATAGGAGAATCCGTAGATGAAAGGCCCGTATCTTCTTACCTTTCCTTCCGGCGTCTCTTCCTCCGTTACAAAATCCTTGTACTCATCGGGCAATTCCTCCTCTAATCTACGCGTCATGTCCTCAAATGGGTCTCTTAGCCACCCCTCGATGTCCGCCGGTTCTTTCCTTCGCCTTCTCGCGAGTTCCTCCTCAAAAGGCAGTCCCAGAGGCAGTCTTCTCGTCTCCTCGAATATCCGTTCCATGTACTTTTCCATCAGATCAAATATTGAGGGTCTTCTTCTTCTTTCCGCCATGTTTTATTGTTTCACCTTCCATACATAAAAAGTTTTGTTCCCTTTTAATTCGGCGTTTTTTGTTACGAATGTTTTAAAAAATTGGATATTTTAAATGAATACAAAATATTTAGGCATCTCACAATTGGAACGGTTAAAAAAAACGAAAAATTTAAATAGTCGTAATTTAGATAGTTTATATGGTGAGGAAAAAAAATGGCACAAGGACGTTGTTATGTATGCAATGAGACGTTTTCAGCAAAGGACAAGGACGCAGCAGTGGATAAAGTAGTGGAACATATGATGGAAGCGCATCATGGTTGGCTCTGGGGGGATGCAATGCAGACGAAAAATACGTTTGAGAAATGCCCGGTATGCGGCGCCGCGTTGGGTAAACTGTATGCCAAGTGCCCCAGTTGCGGTGCAGACCTCATAGAGCAATACGCGAGAAAGGTAGCTGCGGGATACGCGCACTAAAATCGAGACAGAAAGTTAAGGAGGAGGAGGACTCTTGCGAGTCCTCTTATTTTTTCCCTTTATTTTAGTTTAACCGTGTTGATTCTTATCCCCTGTGTGTGTTTAATCTGCGGTTAATAATTTTTAATTAGTTAAGACATTAAAGTTTATAACGGTTAATGTATCTAAGGATGGATAAAATGGATAAATTAGATAAGAGAATATTGGAAGAACTCCAGTTGGATTCTCGCAATTCGTTCACGAAGATTGCGCAGAAGATAGGCGTAAGCACTGCCACTGTAAGCGAGAGAGTGAAAAGGATGACGGAAAAAGGTATTATTTGTGGTTATACCGCGGTTCTCAATACCTCTGAACTTGGCCTGGTCACGTTAATCACAAAGATAAAAACCAAGCCGGGATATAATAGTATTCAAGAGGTGGGGGAAGCGATAGCGGAAATGGCAGGAAGTTGCTGCGTTCACCACGTAACCGGCGATTGTGACCTGATTGTCATCTCTAAGTGCGTTGGCTATGATAAATGCGGAATGATAATCGAGAAGATAAAGGAAATCGAAGGTGTGGAAAGCATAGACGCGGAACTCGTGCTAAAAACGCTGAAGGAAGAGCTCAAGGTTGAGCTGTGAGTTTAGCTAACCACAAGATCACACAGATTTCCACAAGAAATATTCAAAAACGGTAGCCACAGCAGACACAGAGGGTAGGGAAAACCCCTGGGAATAGTTTACTCATTTTGATAATTATTGAATCAAAATTAAAAAATCAATACGCTGCTTTAAATCTGCGTTAATCCACGTTAATCTGTGTCAACGATTTATTTTTTCTTGCGTTATTCTTTTCTTCATTTCATACAGCTTATTCAATGCTTCTATTGGCGAAATCTTTTCCAAATTTATTGATTTTAACTCATCAACCACCGGATGCGTCTGCACCACGTATTCCTTCCTCATTTCTACTTTCTTTTCTTCCTCTACTTTCCTCTCCAGGCCTTCTCCTCCCTTTACCACTTCACTTTCCATCCTCTTCAAAACGCTTTTTGCTGATTCTATCACCTCCTCAGGCAGCCCTGCCAATTTCGCAACCTGAATTCCATAGCTTTTTGAACCTCTTCCTTCTACGACCTTCCGCACGAAGAATATCTCATCACCAGCTTCTTTTATCGAAACATTGTAGCAGTTTGTGTTATCAAGCGCATCAGCAAGCTCCGTGAGTTCGTAGAAATGCGTTGCAAACATCGTCTTCGCTTTTAGTTTTGTATTAACGTATTCGCCCACTGACCATGCGATACTGACACCATCCAGCGTGCTCGTGCCTCGCCCGATTTCATCGAGAATTACCAGGCTTCGGTCTGTCGCATTGTTCAATATGTTTGCCGTCTCGCTCATCTCCACCATGAACGAGCTCTGACCCATCGAAAGGTCATCATAAGCACCCACGCGGGTGAATATCCGGTCTACAACGCCTATTTTCGCTTCCCGTGCGGGCACGAACGCCCCAAGCTGCGACATCAGCACGATTAACGCCGTTTGGCGCATGAATGTAGATTTTCCGCTCATGTTTGGTCCCGTAATAACCATCAACCGGTTATGTTCGTCCAGATGAACGTCATTTGGCACGAACCCTTCCTTTACTTCCTTCTCCACCACCGGATGCCTGCCTTCTCGTATCACAATCTCATCACTCGCATCCACTACCGGGCAGCAATACCCGTTTTCCGCGGCAACTTCTGCAAAAGCCATGAGCATATCGAGTTCGGCAACGGAATTCGCAGCTTCTTGAATCTCTTTTGCTCGTTTTCCCACTGCTTTCCGTATCTGCTCGAACAGCTCGTACTCCAGTTCCTTTATTCTTTCTTCTGCACTCAACGCTTTCGCTTCGTAATCCTTCAATTCCTCCGTTACATACCGTTCCGCCTCTGTAAGCGTCTGTTTTCTGATATACGTTTCCGGTACTCTCCCAGCCCACGATTTCCGCACTTCGATGTAATACCCAAAAACCTTGTTGTAGCCGACCTTAAGCGATTTTATCCCGGTGCGTGCTTTCTCGTGCGCCTCAAATTCCGCTAACCATTTCCTTCCTTCGTGTTTTATTTTTCTCAATTCGTCCAGCTCAGCATTGAAACCTTCTTTTATCAATCCGCCTTCCTTTATTGTCGCCGGTGGCTCCTCTATTATGCCGCGTTCTATCAGATTCACGATAGCCGAGAAGTCCTTCGACCGTAACGATTTTAAAATGGTTTTTGTCTTTTCCGCACGGCATTTGCTCAGCAACGTCTGCAAATCGTTTATTTGCCGTAGCGACCGCTTAAGCAGCACTAAATCCTTCCCATTCGCATTCCCAAACGCGATTCTACTTATTATCCGCTCGACATCATACACTTCGCTGAAGACTTCCTTTAACGATTCCCTCAGCAGTATATCCGCATAAAACTCGTTTACTACCTCTTCTCTTCTTTTTATCTCCCCCGTATCGAGCAAAGGGAACTGTAAATTCTTTTTCAGCCGTCTTGAACCCATTCCCGTGCGTGTTTTGTCCAGCACACCGACAAGCGTCCCTCGCAGGGTTCCATCGCGGATATTATTGAATATTTCCAGGTTTCGCACGGTAACACTGTCCAAAACCATATAATCGGAGATAAAGAAGGTCTTAGGCGGTTTTATATGCGATAGCATGCGCTTTTGTGTATCTCGTAGATAAGAAATCACGGCTCCTGCCGCGGTTATGCCCGCCTTGAGCTCAGCACAGCCAAAGCCATCGAGCGAAATCACACCAAAATGGTTTATCAGCGTGGTATAGGCATTTTTATAATCGAAATAGTAGTCGTCATAACGTGAAATGGTGCAGGTACCCATATCCCGCTCAAGGTCAGGTTCCAGCTCAAGCGAATCGGGCAGGATTATCTCCGCGGGTTTCTCCCGGTCTATCTCATTCAGCAGTGACGAATGCGATTCGTCATCCTCTAACTCAGTCAATAAAAACTCGCCTGTTGAGACGTCAACGATTGCGATGCCCACCTTGCCATCCATCATGTTCACACACATCAGGTAATTGCTGATTCGCTCCTCTAAGAAGGAATCCTCAATGACCGTACCGGGCGTAATCAGCCGCACGACCTCTCTCGTTTCTACGTCTTTTCGCGCTTTATCCCACACCTGTTCGCATATAGCCACCTTGTAGCCCTTCGTGATTAACTGTCGTATGTAAGGTGTTACCGCATGGAAAGGCACGCCAGCCATCGGTGTTCTCTTAGCTGCTCCTTTTCCCCTGCCAGTCGCGGTTAAAGTGATGTTCAGCTCCCTGGCAGCTATTTTTGCGTCTTCACCGAAGGTTTCGTAAAAGTCGCCGACACGAAAAAATAGGATGGCATCATGGTGTTTCTCTTTTATTTTGTAGTATTGCTGCATCATAGGTGTTGTTTCTGGCATTGATGTTTTTCCTCCCTCCTAATTTTATAAGTGAGCATCACTATAAAATATGTGTGGAATGGAAAAGAAACAGGGGCTCGTGGCTTAGCTTGGATAAAGCACCGGCCTTCTAAGCCGGGGATCGCGGGTTCGAATCCCGCCGAGTCCGCTCTACAATGAAGAAATGACAAATAATGATGCGTCCGTTCTGAACATAGTAGACAACCGTCCGAATCTGGAACTACTAAACGTCTTGAAAGGATTGATAGATAAGGAGGCATGAGGGGTGAGGATGGCAGAAGGGATATGCAGATAAATGGTCTTATTAATGAGATCTGGGAGAAATTAATGCCGGATGGCAGGAACAATGTAAGGGATTATGATAAGCTTTTGAAATCCGTTGATCTTAAAGAACAATCTGATCCCGAAGCATTCACCAAACATTTCTTGATTGAAAAGATTTTAGACCTACTAAATTTAGAGGTTCTGCCAGAAAACAATTTTAGTATTTGTATAGCTACCCTTTATTTTAAAACTTTCCATGCGATGCTCTTGCAATAATGGTTAGGGTGGCAATCCATCAGCGCAACATTTGGAGTGGAAGCAGGGGTATTTAAATATAGCATCCGTATTACTTTTTTGATGGCGGAAAATCTGAGTGGGGGTGAGGGGATACCAGTAATGGCAAGCGATTATCTAAGCTTGACGCTCAGGATAAATGAGCTGGAGGAAACAGTAGCCGAGTTGAAGAACGATAACGAGGAGAAAGCAAAGATAATTGCAGAGCAGACAAAACAAATCGAAGAGCTAAAAGCGAAACTCGCCAGATATGAGAATCCGCATACTCCTTCTTCCGCGCAAAGATACAAGAAGGAATCAAAATCCAGTAACTCATCAAAGAGGCGTGGTGCTCCACATGGGCATAGAGGTGCAACCAGGCCAACACCTGAGCCCGACAGGGTGGTGGAAGTCACTGCTGACCAATGTGACCACTGCGGCAGTACCAATTTAGAGG
>PIXU01000026.1 GCA_003601795.1 Candidatus Methanophagales archaeon | reverse complement strand
TTCTCTTTTAGATAATAACGACATTGCGGGTTCTGACAAACAACATCGATTTTTCCTCTTGGTCGTGCCATAGTATCCACCAAGAGTGTATTAGACAGGCTACTATAATAAACTATCGTATGTTAGGGCACTACCAAAGATTTTATTAGGATATTTGCTTTTTGCTTTTTTAAGAGCCGCAAGCAACGTCTTTCCTGAGAACCATCCCTCTGATTCTGGCTCAATCACCGCAATCGTTCCCTTCTTGTCACTAAAAGAATGAACCTTTGCTAGAAATTCATCCGACGGTCTTTTTACTTCTGGTTTTGTCATCGTATATAAAGTATAACTTCCATCTATTTAAGACACGGATTTACGCAGATTTATTTTTGTTTAACCGTGCTGATTCTTATCATTAAGCCCTTTCATGGCTTGCGGGGACGTGGGCAGAGCCCACGAGAGTTAATCTGTGTTAATCTGTGTCCATAATTTATTTTTCACTACTTCTCTATCACCCTCTCCTCCACCGCAATACCAAAATGTCTCGCCGTCTCCGTAACATGAACCAGAACCTCATCACCCGCTTTCAAATCAACCACGGAAATCGGCTTCTTTTTATCCTTACCCACCAACTTTATCGTCTCCGCGTTCTGAAGTATAATACTGCACTTCCTCTTCTCACCGCCACCTGCTTCCTCTTCCACTTCCACTTCCGCCTCCACGAGCATAAGCGGTCGTTTCTCTATCTTCACCCTACCTACCACTGCTTTTCTCGCATTTCCTTCCGCATTCACAATTAACACGCCATCCCCGGACTTCAATTCCGACAAATATCTCGTCTTCTCGCCCACCAGCACGTAAGCATATACGCCACCTGCGTTCACCCTGAACGGTCTCGCAGCTACGTAAGGGCTCTCCTCGGATTCCGAATGCACTAAGAACAACGCAAAAGACTGCGACCCCACCAGCATTCCTTCTCCTAATGTCATTAATGAGCAGGTATCCACACAGACCCTGTCCCCCATTTCCAGTTCTTTCACGTTTGTTATTTTCGCTGCAGAAAGAGAAATCGTGCCCATCTCGCTCTCGTCACGTATCTCCACCGCTCTTTTTATTTCCGAAGGGTCGTCGGTATCGAGCATAACGCCATCGGCACCGTATTCAAGCGTTTCAAACGCCGTCCTCGCCTCTTCCGCATTCTGCACCCCGGCTATCACCTTCGCGTCCTTCTTTTGCAGCTCCGCAATTATATTCTCCAGCGGGATTATCTTCCAATCCTTTCCTATCACAATCACGTAATCACAGTAATCCGCAATACTAACGGCAAATTGCTCGTATTCCTTACCTCTTATCTCCACATACCCTGCATTAACCTTACTGTCATAAGTCCTCTTCAACGCACCTAAGACACTCGATTCACCTATTTCCGCCGGAATAGGCTTCGTTCCATCTCCTTCACTTCCTTTACCATAAACGGCAACGTCTGCTTCTACTTTTTCTGTTGAGTCGTCGGATGCAAACGCAGCTATTTTTATGCGTCCTAACTTCTTCACCTTCTCGATGTCTGCTTCCTCAATAAGCACTCCGTCCACGCCGGATTCCAAACCTGCGGTAATCCGGGACTTCTTCTCGTCCCACGTGCCCGCTTCATCATCCGCTTTTATCCATATCTCTTTTCGCTTTTGACTTTCTTTCATTTCGAAACTCCCCCCTCTCTCCTTACCCCATAGTGGCTATTCCCTATTCTCTCACTTCACTATTTCCATCGCCTCTTCCGCCGAAATGCCCTCGTGCACTACCTTGCTTATCGCTATGGTCATATTAGCCGGGTTATCATGCTGAAACACGTTTCTGCCTATTGACACACCCGCAGCACCAGCCGAAACGGCATCCTCTACCATCTTCAGCACTTCCGCATCCGTATTCATTTTTGCCCCCCCTGCTATTATCACCGGCACGGGACAGCCCTGCACAACTTCCTTGAACGTTTCCGGGTCGCCCGTGTAATTTGTTTTTATGATGTCAGCACCAAGTTCCGCACCTATGCGAGCCACGTGCTTTACCACTTCTACATCATGCTCGTTCTTTACCTTTTCGCCTCGTGGATACATCATCGCCAGAAAAGGAATACCCCATTCCTCACATACCATTGCCGTCTCTCCCAGTTCTACAAGCATATCCGCCTCCTTCTCGGCACCCACGTTCACGTGCATTGACACCGCATCGGCTCCTAAGCGCATTGCCTCTTCCACCGTTGCCACGGTTACCTTATTTAACGGGTCGGGTCCTAACGAAGTGCTTGCAGATAAGTGGATTATCAGTCCTATATCCTTGCCATAACCTCGATGCCCTGCTATTACAATGCCCTTATGCACGAGTACCGCATTTGCACCTCCTTCTGCTACCGCGTTTACCGCACGCCGCATATCCACCAACCCGCGTATGGGACCTGAAGTCACACCATGGTCCATAGGGACGATAACGCTTCTTCCGCTCTTACGGTCCACTATCCGCTCCATCCTGATCCTCTTCCCTATGCTCATCTGCTCCATTCTTTCCCCTATGCTTGTCATTTTCTTCTTTCCCCTCCCCTTTTGTATAAGATTTTAGCCTTTTTTATTATACCTAATATAGTAAGTTGATAGTATTAGATTAACCACAGAGTTCACGGAGAACGCAGAGGGGGCAAATTTTGGATTAGGGATAGAGAACCAGATACCTAACACCTAATTCTCTCTGTGAACTCCGCGTTCTCTGCGGTAAATTTTGAAATGTGACATTGCCTTTTTATACCAATCTCAACGTCTCTAAATTCATCGGCGCTACCGTCTCGATATTAAACCTCTTGTGTATTCCACTTGCTAATGCCACACATTTGCTGCTCTCGCCGTGCATGCACATTATCTTTGACGGCAGTGGTCGTATCCCTCTTACGTATTCAATCAATTGATTGCGGTCGGAATGTCCGGAGAACCCATCTATTGTCCTCGTTTCCATGTTTATTTTTATGTTTTTCATTTTGCCCTCGTTTGGAAGCTGTATCTCCTTCCAGCCTTTTTGTATTCTCCTCCCAAGCGTTCCTTCTCCTTGATAACCAACAAAGATAAGTTTGTTCTTTTCGTCGCCTGCAAGCCCTTTCAGGTATTCTAACACAGGACCGCCATTTAACATCCCCGCAGTAGCAAGTACGATGAACGGCTCTTTCTCGTCTATTATCCCTTTCCTCTTCTCTGCATCGTCCACAGGCACAAAAACGTCTGATAAGAACGGATTCTCACCCTGGAATATCGAATTTTTCAGATTCCGATTGAGGTACTCGGGATATGCCGTATGGATTGCTGTCGCTTCCCAGATCATACCATCTAAATACACGGGAATTTCAAGATGCATCCTTTCCAATGCTATCATTACTTCCTGCGAACGACCAACCGCAAAAGCGGGTATTATTGTTTTACCCCCTTTCTTTATCGTTTCCTCTATCTCTTTATTTAAATGGTGTTCCGCTTCTTTTCTCGACGGTTGCAGGTCATTCATACCGCCGTATGTAGACTCCATGACCATGGCATCAACCCGTGGGAACCCATTAAAAGCAGGGTCAAAGAGAAACGTTCGCTCGTACTTTATGTCGCCCGTGAATGCGAAGTTGTAAAGACCATTGCCTATGTTAAAATATGCGCTTGCAGAGCCCAGGATGTGTCCCGCATTGTAAAAAGTTAGCTTCACGTCCGGCGATATGTCTGTTACGTCACCGTATTTCAGTGGGATTGTGTGCCTTATTGCATCTCGTATCAAGGATGATTTGTACGGGGCTTTCTTCCCCTCTCTTGCCGACACTTCTATATAGTCAAGTAGAAGAAGAGCCATAAGGGCTCTCGTTGGCTCTGTCATGTATATCGGACCGTCATAACCGTATAAGAGCAGAAGAGGCACTAAACCTGAATGGTCAAGATGTGCATGCGTTATCACCACCGCGTCTATATCACTTATCGGTGATGCTTCAGGAACGTATAAATAAGGCACCCCGTCCGAGCCCACATTGACCCCGCAATCTATCAAAATCCGCGTCTCCGGTGTAGAAAGCATAAACGCATTTCTCCCTACCTCTCGGCACCCGCCCAACGCGGTTATACGCAGCCATACCTCGTCTATTCGCTTATCTCGGTATATCCTCCGCCCTACTTTTTTTACGAAGTTCTTCCTGAACTCGCTCTCCTCCCGTAAGTACCGCCTTATGCTTTTTATTGTTGTGGATTGTATCGGCGGTGCCCGGATAACATTGGGTCGCCACCCTATCACCCTTGCCACTTCGCGTAGTGTCGCTCCATGCGTGCCTATTACCAGCCCCGGCTTTTCCGCCTCTATTATCGCCTCCTCCTTGTCCATATCGAAATAAATGTCTTTTATCCCCCCTTCATCAGGTATAATGTCATAAATCACCTTGGTCGCTTTTTCCGGCTCCATCAGCATATCACTATTTGGTCTGACGGAAATCCTTTTCTTTAATTCCCTCGCCAGTGTCCTCACTATGGCACCGTCATCAGCGAATTTCTGCGTGTCTTCCGTATATACTACAAGTTCCGGCCCTTCAAACTCTACACCGCTAATGCTTACATCAGCCGGTAATAACTCCTTTATTCGCCGCTTTAATTCTGAAAGCGTTTCTTCTGCTGGCATTGTCTATATCCCTGTCTCTATCCTTATTCTTACTTCTAATCAATCCTGATCTTAGTCTTGGCCCTGGCCTTAGCTTTAGTCTTAGCACAATAGCTACTTTATTTCTCGCCCTTATCCGCCTTATTTCCAGTTTTTGGCATCAACATTAATGCCTATACCCCCTAACTAATTCCCGTACCGGCCCCAAAACAAAATTTGTTTCAAATTTTAAAAGATTAATTATAACTTTGTTGTTATCTTTTTTTATGCCTCTTCTCCTCTCTCTTTATACATATCTTTTGTTATCGTTACTATCTCTATCTCTTCGCCCGAAGCACTATCTCTTTTCATTGCGGAACGTAATGCCTGTGTTGCAAGTGCTACTCCTTCTTCCAGTGACATGTCTGCTGAATATTTATCCTCAAGCACGCCGTATGCAATAGGCGAACCCGAGCCGGTGGCTGCAATCTCTCGCTCATCTGTATTGCCACCAAAAGGGTCTACTGAATATATATGCGCTCCGTTTCGGTCTATCCCGCCTACCAAAAGTTGCACAAGATACGGGAACATCCGCTGCCCGCTCAGCACGTTGGATAACAGCGTTGTCATTGCCTTTACCGTCATTGGCTCTTGTCTCCTCGTTTTATACAGTCTCGCTTCCACGGATACTAGCCGAACCAATGTCTGTGCATCTCCCACTATTCCCGCTGTGGTCATGCCCATTCGGTCATCTATCTGGTATATCTTCCTCGCTGCCTTAGAAGCGATAAAAGAGCCCATTGTCGCACGCTTCTCACTCGCCAATACTACACTGTCTCTGCATATTAAACCAACGGTGGTTGTTCCCTTCTTTAACTGGTCCATTATCTCTATTTCCATTTCTTATATTCCCCCATGTGTCGTTGTCAGTTTCACGTGTTTTACACCCCTCAAACTCATTATATCTTCCGCTAACTTCTTTATCCCTTTCGCATCTCCTTTCATCACTACTACCTCAAAGCAATTCTGCTCATCTAAATGAATATGCGTTGCCGATTTTATCATATTCAGGTAATGGTGCTGCACCTCGGTTAGCTGGTCTCCCAATCCCCGCTGGCTGTGGTCGTAGAGGTACGTTATGGTCCCTATTTCCTCCCCTGTCTCGCGCTCCATCCATTCATATTCCACTATATAGGCACGGATTGCGTCTCTTATCCCTTCCGACCTCGATGAGTAACCTCTCCCTCGTATTATCCCATCAAACTTGTTCAACAGATTCGAGGGCAATGATACGCCTATTCGAGTCAGCCCTATCTCTTCTTCCATTTTTCTTCTCCTCTCAATTCTACTATATGTTTTATTATCTCCTCTGCTTTACAAAAAGCATTTGGATCATATCTTTTTATACGGACGACCTTCGAGTTGAAGCCTCGCTTCGTGAGTTCCCGCTCCAGCATCACCACATCGAAATCCTGATCATATCCTATTGCAATCACATCTGGTTTTATACTATATAAAGGTTCATACATATCTTTTTCGCTACCCAGCATCGCTTTGTCTACCACCTTCAATGCAGAAATCATCTTCAACCTCTGCTCTTCCCCTATAATTGGCGTTCTTTTCCTCTTCTTCACGTTTACATCTCTCGCAACAATAACAAAAAGTTCATCACCCTGTTTCTTCGCTTCCTCTAAATAAAGCAAATGTCCTGGATGCAGTATTTCAAATGTTCCCGTCGCTAAAACCCTTACCATAATTATTATTATTCTTCTTCTCCTTTCAATTCCTATAAATCCGTCTCCACTATTTCCAGATTCTTCTCTTCTCCTTTTGAATTATAACATCTCCAACTCTCCCTTGCATAGGGATAAAACGTGATGATATGACAATTACCTGTTTTGGAAAACATCAGCAAGTCCTGCTCTGATGGGTGCATAGCGGCGGGATGCGGGTGACTATGAACCGACCCTACATAGTCAAGACCCATTGGCATCATATCCAGGCGTATAATTGCATTTTCGCCTGACGAAACCGTGCCGGGGAGGAAAAAAACATCGGTTATGACATCTGCATCGGCGCACAGCATGCCGATGAATTCCCGCGGGTGATTAGATTTGCTCACTTCCAAGATAAAATCCAACGTATCCTTTGCTATTCCCACGATTTTTTTCCTCTTGTTCATCTGAACTATTCTAAGAAAGTTTTAAAGTAAAATATCCTTCGATTTTTAGTTCCTCTTCTAGCGGCAGAGTTCCAAATTTCGCGCTCAATATCAAATCCGCCACCTCGTAATTTATCACTTTTGCCGTTCCCACGATGGATGTAGTGGGTCTTGGGTTCACGTCCACGACGTATGGTGTGCCATCGTCATCTAATACGAAATCTATTCCTGCATATCCTTTGCAGTGGAGTACGGTCACAACCCTCTTACTTATACCCAGTATCGCCTTCTCGGCATCTCGTCCTACAGAATACGGAACCGACCCGCCCTCGTATATCAGCCTTTTTCCTCGCATCACTACAAATTGCTTGTTTATCGTCAGCGGCAACACGGAAGACCCTCCAGCTACCACGCTACTGCTTATGTCCTCCCCTTTTATAAATTCCGTTATGATATATCCCTGATTATCCACAAAAGAAGCGTCGTTCTGACTTTGTTTTCCATCCACTATAAACACGCTTTCCGATGCGCATCCATATCGCGGCTTCTTTACATATACCGCTTTTTGTGCTCTACCGTCCCTCATCTCTTCTTCGGGAACAATCCGCGGTACGGGTATTCCGCTATTATCCAGAATTTTTGTTGTCTGCATCTTATCGGCGCATATTTTTACGCATTCCGACGGGCAACCCAGATTAGCGGTATTTGACTCCAGAATCTTCGTAAGTTCGTATAGCTTCTCATCGGGTGCGATAACGATGCCTGCATCGCTCTTCTTTGAAAGTTTGTCCACTGCTGATTCAAAATCCGTTTCCGCCATCGGATAAACAACTTCATTACCCTGCCGCTCAAAACTATCCCGTAACGTTGTAAGCATCGCTTTACCTTCTCGCAATAAAGATGCGCTCTTCCCCTTGTCTCCTCCTCCTACTGCGTATTCTGCTACCAGCACCCTCATTTTAGTCTTGAGTCTTGTACTTACGCAGGTGCAAGTGTTTTCCCGTGCTCAAGTAGTTTTGCTAACACAAGGAGGATATTTACGAAATAATCATCCTGCATGGATTTACCCAAATGTTCCTCCCAGCTCTTCTTAATATCTGCAAATCGTTTCTCCGTCTCTTTTGATATTTTACCAATGCTGGAAGAATAAACAACCTTTTCTACTCCGCCCTCCTCTGCTTTTGCCTTTTCCGGTTTTCCCTCTTTTCTCCTTCGCAATTCAGTAATTGGATAGCCCATCGAGTTTATCGCTCTCGTCACCGTTGATATTTTTATTCGCACGGGCCTTATCTTATTCTCCTCCTCCAGAATGTCTTCTACGGTTATTGTCCGATTTTCTATCCTGTCGCGGTATTTCTGCAACCAGTCTGGTCCGATCCTGACTTCTTTTATCTTTTCACCCTGCTTCTCCTTTTTCACGCCTGCTGCCAAATCTATTGGTTCACCACTTCGTAATTCAGCAACGGAATAGCCTAACGAGTTTACCGCTCTCATCACCGTTGATAACTTTATGGGCGTTACTCTTGTCTTGTTCTCGGCTTTCAGAATGTCCTCAACCGTTATCGCCCTTTTATCTACCCTTTCCTTGTATTTCAGTATCCAACCTGGTGCTTTATCTATCCGCCCCATCTCGTTTTCCTCCCTTGCATTTTTTATCTTTTCTTTACCATAATAAGGTTATTTATCTTTTATGTATCAAAGCATCAAAAGAGAATAAGTAGTAAATCAAAACAAGTAGTAAATCAAAACAGCGAGAAACGAAAAAGGTGGTGATTTAAATTCCCTGCGGAAAGAAGAGAAAATTAGCAAAGATGCGGAAGCACAAGCTGAAGAAAAGAAGGAAGAAGATGCGGTATAAGAAGTAAGCTAAGCGTGAGAATAAAAGAAAGCGGAGGTAAGATAAAAAATGAAGGAGCTGGCCGAGGCGAGGACATTAAAAGAGGGGAGATACGTGCTTATAGACGAGGAGCCCTGCACAATAGTTAACATAACGACTTCAAAACCGGGAAAGCACGGGGCGGCGAAAGCGAGGATAGAAGGGATTGGCGTATTCGATTCGCAAAAAAGAACGGCGGTTCAGCCGGTTACTGCGAAGCTATATGTGCCAGTGATAGAGCGAAGGAGTGGACAGGTGCTTTCTGTTTCCGGGGACGTGGCGCAAATTATGGACATGGGCGACTATTCAACGGTTGAAATAGAAATACCAGGGGAGTTGAAGGGGAAAGTTGAGCCAGGTAAGGAAATGCCCTTCTTACACTATGAAGGGAAATACAAGATAGATATGAAGTAAGGCGGTATGGTGGTTAGAACCAAAAAGGGAGAAATAAAATGGTTGAAAAGAAGTTGGTAGGAAAAGTCACGCATTATTTCTCGAAGATAGGCGTTGCAGTGGTGGAGCTGAGTGATGATGTAAAGGTAGGGGATAGGATAAAGGTAGAAGGAGCTACGACGTCGTTCGAACAGGTCATAGAATCAATGGAGATAGAGAACGAGAAAGTCGAACTCGCTACGGTAGGGCAGTCAATAGGGCTGAAAATGAAAGACAGAGTAAGGCTGCATGACAACGTGTACAAAATAATGGAAAACACAGAATAAGGATAGAGCAGAATAGTAAGATATGGCGCAAAATAAGGAGAAACAGAACGAGCAAACGAGAATAAGGGATATAATGGTGGAGAATGTCGCTTATGTGACCGTGCCGGGAACAAGGGATGAGATAATGGAGATATGCAAGGAAAGATACATCTCCGGGGTTCCCGTTGTTAAAGGAGGGAAAGTAGAAGGAGTAGTTACAAGGCAGGATTTGCTGAAAAAACCCAATGAACGGCAAATAGCGCTGCTGATGAGTAGAAATCCCGTTACTATCAGCCCAGAAGCTACCATTGCAGAGGCTGCGCGGATTATTCTCTCACATAGTTTCCGCCGTTTGCCCGTGGTGGAGGGCGAGAAGCTTGTGGGGATAATTACCGTTGCGGACATCATCAGGGAAATAGCGAAGGGGGGCTATAAGGAGCCCATAGGCGATTACGTGGGGGAGAAGACCATAGCAATATGGGATGAGATGCCTTTATCGGTTGCAGGCAGAATAATGGAGCTTGGAAAGGTAAAGGCCGCTCCTGTTCTGAATTTGGAATTCGAACTTGTTGGACTGATAACCGATAGGGATTTGATAAACGCTGCGGTGATAGAGGACGAAACAAGACATTCAGACCTCTCTTTAGGCGCTGATGAAGATGCATGGACATGGGAAGGGATGAGAGATACGATGAAACTGTACTACGGCGTATCGAAGATGAAATTGCCGGATAAGCATGTGAAAGACGTGATGGTGAAGGAAGTGGTTACAGCGACTCGTAATTGTGAAGTGAACGAATGTGCGGGAAAAATGAGCGAAAACAAGTTCGACCAGCTTCCTGTTATCTCTACAAGCGGTAAATTGACCGGCATGCTACTCGATAAGGACCTTCTTAAGGTTCTGGAATAAGGGGGGATGGAGGGCAGCTACAAATGACTGTTTTTGGTGGACTTTTCAAACAGCGAAGAACGCGGTATAGAATAAACGAGGATGAGAAATTTTATTTGATGAGTTGTTCCGATTTACTGGGAGAAATAACTTCAGTTATAGACGGCGTGGTGACCATGCATGACTTCTTCTGGGAGAAAATCGCAGAGCCCAAGTATGAAGAAGAGATGAAAAAGTGTGGAAGCGCTGCAAAGAGCGGACTCAGTGAAGCTGAGTATATTAAGGCACCGCAGCGGTTTAAAGAGATGCATGAGCACCTTGTAAATGGGCTCAGATATTTTGTGGATTCTTATAACGAATCGCTGGTTTTTTTAACGGATAAGCAAAGGGAACACATAGCAAAAGCGATAGAATTAGCGCTGTTGGGGAGCGCAGAACTTAGAGATGGAAATAGGCAGTGGGAGAAGATAAAGGAGAACGTGCGGGAGGAGTAGTACACGCAATGCAAAGTGAGAAATGGTGAGTGCAGATATTAAAGAGGGGAGAAGGGACGAAATAGCAGAGCTTGCACGTAGAAGGGGATTCCTATGGCTGGCTTTTGAGATATACGGCGGTGCTGCGGGCTTCTATGACTACGCTCCTCTAGGTGCATTACTGAAACGGCGGGTGGAAACGGCGTGGAGAACTTTCTATACGAAAGAGGGGTTTTATGAGATAGAGACGACAAGCGTTGCACCGAGGGATGTATTTGAGGCATCAGGGCACTTAGAAAGTTTTACGGACAGGACGGTGGTGTGCAAGCACTGCAAGACCTTTTTTCGCGTGGATGAGGGTATAGATATAAATAAGTCCTGTCCTGAATGTGGTGGAGAGCTTGAAGCGGCAGGAGAGTTTAATCTGATGTTCCAGACGAGAATAGGCGTGCCAAAAGGAGAAAAGGGGGGAGAAAGGGTGCTGGACAAAAGCGAGGGTTATCTGCGACCTGAGACAGCGCAGGGAACTTTTCTCAATTTCCCGCGGTTGCTGAGGTTCAATCGCGATAAGCTGCCGTTTGGTGTAATTCAGATAGGGAAAGCATACAGAAACGAGATTTCACCAAGACAGAGCCTTATTCGACTGCGTGAATTTACAATAGCAGAAGCGGAGATTTTTGTATATCCCGAGGAGAAGAACAAACATCCGCGGTTTGAAGAGGTGAAGGAAAGAAAGCTGAGGTTAGTTCCAGGTGAAGGAGCGCAAGCCCAGGAGGAGATGGAAAAGACCGTGGGGGAAGCAGTCAGGAGCGGAACAATCGCGAATGAGTATTTAGGGTATCACATAGCGAAGGTGGACGAATTTTTGGTGGGGATAGGGATTCCACGGGATAAACTGAGGTTCCGACAGCACGAGCCAGACGAGATGGCGCATTATGCACGAGATTGCTGGGATGCGGAGTTCTTTAGCGATAGATATAGCTGGATGGAGATTGTAGGTGTGGCGGATAGGGGGGATTATGACCTTTCGTCACACGCAGCATCCTCGAATACCGATATGGGTGTGTATCCCCAACTGCAATCCCAAGTGCAAGCCGAAGGTGAAGCGGAGAAGGCAAAGGCAAAAGCGAAGATTATACCGCACGTGATTGAACCCTCTTATGGAATAGACCGGATAATCTACGCGTTACTGGAAAGTTCGTTTTACAAGGAGCAGGTGGGGAAAGAGAAGAGAAAAGTGCTGAGGTTTAAGAAGGAAATGGCACCGATAAGAGCGGCGGTGTTCCCATTGCTCAATCGGGATGAGCTGAAGCGTAAAGCAAAGGAAGTGTTCCAGGACTTGAGGAACGAGGCGATATTCGTTGAATATGACGATTCGGGCAGTATTGGCAGGCGGTATCGGCGTCAGGACGAGATAGGCACGCCTTATTGTGTCACCATAGATTACGACACGCTGGAAGACGATACGGTGACGATAAGAGAACGGGACACGATGAAACAGATTAGGGTTCCTGTATCGGAAGTAAAAGAGGTGCTGTTAAAAGGAAGGGAACGGTAAAACAATTATAAGTATACTGTTTCAGGGTTCTATATGTGTTTTTATCCATTATTAATCCCCTTCTCTTGTGTTAATCTCGTGGTTCATTATTTACAATTTATTATCCCGTCTTATTTTCCCGTGCTTGGCGGGTATTTCGCTTTTAAAAGCGAAAATATTTTTTTCAGGTCTTCTTTTCTTTCTTCAATATCCTCAACACGAGCTATTCCAAATCTCCTGAATGCTCTCCACAGTTCCTTTGCAACTTCTGATTTGTGTATCCAGAAACAATATGAGCAACTCCAGATACGCCCTCCGTCCTTCTTGAGCACCCATTCCCCTCCTGTTTGCTCGTCTTCACAGGGATAAAAGGGACAGAAACACCACGTGCAATCCTGACCGCGAAAATGACAGGGATAATAGTCACACGTTTCGTCTCTTCCCACGAGCTTCTTATCCTTCAATACTTTTTTCAAGCGTTCATAAGCGAGTGGATGCATATTCGATATTTACTCAATGTCTTAGGGGATTATAAATCCAAAACGCTAAATTCAAAGCACTTACACTTATATTTAGAAATATACGACAAGATGAAAGAGAGTTTCAGGTTAAAAGAAACTTTCGTATGGATAACAGCAGACGAAAAGAAGTATATAGAGATAGCAAAAGAGGAAATAAAACGACGTAGGAACGATTTGGAGCGGTTTACGCGATGGCACCCGTATTTCCTTGTAACGCTCGAAGGTTACCAGATAAAACAAACAGACGTCGAGCTCGGTAGTGCCATAGGAAAGGACAAGATACCGGAGATAATAACAAGAATGACGGAATCGGCGGAAAAATTTGGTATTGGACCGATGTCCGCAGTGGCAGGAACGTTGGCGGAGTTCGCGGTGGAAGCAATGCACGATGCAGGAGCGACTTATGCAATGGTGGATAATGGCGGTGACGTTGCATTAATATGCGATAGGGAAGTGCTGGTGGGTATATATGCGGGAGAAAGTCCGTTCTCGAACAGAATTGCACTTAAGCTGCACCCCTCTTCTTCCTTATTGGGTGTGTGCACCTCTTCAGGAACAGTGGGGCATTCCATAAGCTTCGGAAACGCAGATGCGGCAACCGTGATAAGCAATAGTGCGTCTTTATCCGATGCGGCAGCTACTGCGCTCGGCAATTCCGTAACCGACGCCCAGTCGGTCTCAAAAGCGTTCGGGACGGTTAAACACGTGCAGGGCATCAAAGGTGCACTTGTGATATATAAGGACACACTCGCAACATGGGGAGAAATTCCGGAGGTCGTGGAAATTAAAAACTATTAACCACAGATTACACCGATTAACACAAACCTTTCTTTCAAAAATTCAGCTCGTTAGCAAAACCACCAAACCGCTATCCTCTGTGAACTCTGCGGTTAATCTGACATTGTCAAGTTATATCCTCAACCGAGCAACTTCATTTTCGTCCATCGGTGAAACAACTATTCTCTCTTTCCTTTGTTCTTGATCTTCGCGGAGTTCAGCCCCACAAGAAGGTTTATATTCCACTAATACCTCCTCTTTGGCGCCCGCGTCAGAATATCTCGCAGTCAGTTTTGCTGCGACTTCAATCGCTTCTTTGCTCTTTTCACCTTCCAAAATCGTTATCGGACTCCCATAATCGAGCACCTCAAAAACATAAACCTCTGGACGGTAGGGCTCCGCCCCACGACCCCGCAAGCCCTGTAAGGGCTTATTCAAATCCAGTAAAAGCATATTTTCCGCTTCATTTCTTCCCACTATTATTTTCGACGACCCGAACCGGAAATGCCTGCCTATTTTCAGTAACCTTACATCTCGCATCGTCACGCGTTCATTATGGTCGAACAAGTCCCTCAGCTTAGATGCAAATTCGCGGTAGGTTAAGAGACAACCGCCAGATGGAGTTGGGTACTCCTCTTCCCGAATGCCAAACTTATTTGCAAGCGCAATCTGAGGCTTTCTGCTCTTTCCCTTTATTGCGCAAAGTTTGTCCCTGTCCACCCAACCTTTTTGTTCGGGAATTGTTTCGGGGAGCAGTTTTGCGGACAGCGGTCTCAAAACCATTCTTTCTAAGCCCGCTTCTTTTTCTTCGAGTTCCAATGCTTTCCTGTGCTGGCTCATGGGTCTTTCGCCAAGAACATCGCCGGTGAAGATGAAATTGGCACCCACTTCTTTCGCAATCCGCTTTGCTTCTCGCAGCATATAAATACGACAATCTATACAGGGGTTCATCCCGGAGCCATAGCCATACTTAGGTTTTTTTACCATGTCAAGGTATTCTTCACCTGATTCCACCCGAACAAGCGGTATTCCAAATCGCTTTGC
>PIXU01000025.1 GCA_003601795.1 Candidatus Methanophagales archaeon | reverse complement strand
TAAAGGAAAAAATTTCAAAGTTATTGGAACTTTAAGCTTTCGTTCTTCTGCCTCATGGCGTATCTATCTTCCTGCATTTCACTCTTACCGAGTTCAAAGGCGCGTCTATTGACCTCCAGAAACTTCGCAGGCACGGACTCGCTGAGCGACTCGATGAGCATCTCTTCGCGTAGGGGAATATACTTAGAGAGGACACCCAGCATTACAACGTTCATCGTCTGTGAATTCCCTGCTTTGACTGCCAGTTTTGTCGCATCAACAGTTTTGATCTCCTTGCATATTCGCTCCAGTGGATCAAGAATCTCTTCCAGAGGGGGATACCGCGATTGACCGGTAGTCACCGTGCTTGGGAGGACGGGATTGATGTTCACAAGTGCGATACCATCTTTAGATAGGTAATGAGCATTCCGCAGGGCTTCCGCAGGCTCGAGAGCTAACAAAATGTCTGCTCCTCCAATGGGCACCTTTGGACCAAACACACAACCTATCCTGAGGTGGTTAATCACACTGCCTCCACGCTGCGCCATCCCATGCGTTTCGGCACTCCTTACAGGTATGCCTGCCTTAAGTGCCGCCTTGCCAATTATGCTGGTGAGCATGATAACACCCTGTCCGCCAACACCTACCACAACGATGTCACACTCTGATGTCTTCATCGGTCTTTGACCACCTCGATGGCATCATAAGGGCATATCTGGGCACATACTCCGCATCCAGTGCAGAGCATGTTGATCCGAGCACTATCACTATCCTCCTCAAACTCGATTGCAGGGCAGCCAAACTCCACACACTCACGGCAGCCTGTGCAGTTCTCGTTAACCATGAATGGCTTTCGCTTTATGCCTGCACGCCTCTCGTTTATCACGCAGACCTGCTTTGCAATAACCACTGATAGCCCCTGATAATCCTTCGCCCTCCTGAAGGTTTCGATTGTCGCATTGACATCATAAGGATCAACGGTCTCGACAAAGTCTGCTCCCAGTGCTTTAGCGAGAGACACAATTGATACTGCTTTTGTCTTATCGCCGCATGCAGTAACGCCTGTCCCGGGATGAGGCTGATGCCCGGTCATCGCTGTGGTCGAATTATCCAATATGGCAATAGTTATTCTGGCTCTATTATAAGCAGCGTTGAGCAGCCCTGGCAGACCGGTATGCAGAAAAGTCGAATCGCCGATACTACAACATATATCTCTCTCCTCACCACTAAACCTGATTCCGCTGGCGAGGGTTATACTGGCGCCCATGCAGAGACAAGTATCTATGGTCCCCATATCGACAGCCAGCGTGTAACATCCAATATCACTGGGAAAGATTGCATCCTTCCCAAAAGCTTTCCTGATGGCATAGTATGCCGCTCTGTGTCCGCATCCAGGACAGAGAGCAGGGGGTCTGGGCGGTAAGATAGCCGCGGCTTCTCCCAGAGATGGTGATTCCACTAACGGTAGATTAGCCATGCTTGCAATAGCATTTCTGGCAATACAGGAATCCAGTTCTCCCTCACGGGGGATGTGACCCGTGCGCTTACCGAGAATGTTAAGATCAAGATTATGCACTCTTGCTACTCTCTCTACATATTCCTCCAGCACGGGCTCCAGTTCCTCGATTACTATCACCTTGTCAACATGCCTGATGAACTCAGAACACAAACCATCTGGTGGTGGGAAGGTGCCGATATGGAGAATAGAAATATCAGCATCCAACTGTTTTATCGCTTCTTCAGCGTAGAGACCGGAAATCCCTGATGCGATGACACCCAGCTCGCCCCGTAACACAAGCTGGTTCCAGGGCGACTTTTCCAGCGCTGTCTTGATAGCAGCTTGTTTTTCAAGAAGCACGGAATGGCGTGGTCGGGCATGTGCTGGGAGGGCAACCCATCTAACTGGGTTCTTCAAAAACTCCGGTTTTGCCCGATTTTCTTCTATTTCGCCTACTTCTACATCGGCTCTGGCATGAGAGACACGTGTGGTGGGTCTGAGAAGAACCGGCAATTCCAGCTCCTCTGAGAGTTCAAAGGCGTAGAGGGTCATATCCTTTGCCTCCTGCGGGTCAGCAGGGTCCATGCAGGGGATGCAAGCAAACTGAGCATACCGCCTCGAGTCCTGCTCATTCTGTGATGAGTGGCAAAACGGGTCATCGGAGGTGATCACTACAAGCCCTCCCCTCACACCTGTGTATGCCAACGTCATAAAAGGGTCAGCGGCCACGTTCAAGCCCACATGCTTCATCACGGCAGCAGTTCTTGTTCCTGCCCAGGACGCTCCGATGGCAACTTCCAACGCAACCTTTTCGTTGACCGACCACTCTACATGGACGTTATACTTTTTAGCAAGAGGAGCAAGGGTCTCTACAATCTCGGATGCCGGTGTCCCGGGATAACCTGTAACAACACCCGCCCCAGCTTCGAGGATACCTCTTGCAATCGCAGCATTTCCAAGCAGATATTCTCTCATCATACTCTTTTTGTAATTGTAAGATATTTAGCATTAAGTATGGTTAGCATGTATAAATAATAATCAGAAATGAATATCTGGCTAAAGAACGGCACGGTTTACGACCCTGCAAATGGAATAGAAGGCGAAAAGATGGATATTTTCATTTCAGGTGGAAAAATCGTGGACGAAATAAAAACAGAGTCTGAAGAGACAACGATCATAGATGCTGCTAATAAAACAGTAATGCCCGGCGGAATAGACGTGCACAGCCATGTGGCAACATATGGGCTGAACTTAACGAGGTTTACGTTTGGATTCCCCACAGTGAATGAAATAGGATATGCTTATGCCCGGATGGGCTACACGTACGTAAACGAGCCGTTAATGACTTTGAATACCGCAAATTACGTGCATCACGAGCTCAGCTTCATACCCGTTGTGGACACTTCTGCGTTCCTTGTGCTGAGTTTATATGATATGGACAGGGAGATAAGAGAAGGCGCTAAGGGAAGTGTCAAGAACCTCATTCTTTTCCTTTTAGACCTCACGAAGTCCATAGGTGTGAAGATATACGATGCGAGGGTGAAATATGCGAAGCAAGGGTTTTTTTATCGTGACGCAGATGAGAAGAAATGTTTGAATTTCTTTTATGAAATGATCAAATCAGAGGGAGAAGATTTACCGCAGATACAGTTGAGGACGTATCCGGAGCTGTTAGATGAGAATCCGAGTATTTTAAGTGGCTTTTGTTTAGCTCATATCGCATCAGGTATGGATAATAAAGAGAGATATGAAACAGCGATGCAGATATTAAAAAATAGAGGGGCTATTGACCTCGGTATTTTTTGTATTTCACCGCAGGAGGATATAGCTATGAGAATTGGGTATGAAGTTCCCGCCGGGAGTGAAAATAATTTCATTAGCATGGATATAGGGTTAGAGAAGCCATTGTTATTTTCAAAGGTGAAAGAGAAGAAGAAGATAGAAGATAAAAGGGCATATTACTCGCTAAAGTTTGCGCTGGAAGCCTTAGAATATTTGAACTCAAGTTGCATTTCTTTTTCCACTGATAGTCCTAACGGATGCCTCTTTACGTCTTATCCAAAGATATTCGCAGGGTTGCTGAACAGTGGTAAAAGGAAAGAACTAACGAATGAGGAGTTACCTGATGTTGAATATTCGTTATACGAGCTCGCAGCAATAACGAGAATGAATCCAGCAAAGCAACTTGGCTTGAGAAACAAAGGTCATTTGGGTTCGGGTGCCGATGCAGATGTGGCAATATATGATATAGGAGAAGATACAAAAGCAGAGGAGTCTGAGAAGCGACTGAGCAGTTGTGAGTATCTTTTGAAAGGTGGGGAAGTAGTAGTATACAAAGGGGAGTTGAATAGCGATAGTGGCAGAGTAAGGAAAAAGAGATTTTATTTTGAAGTTGGGGAAAAGGTATTAGGGAAAGCAAAAGAGAGGCAGCGCGAAGTGATAGAGAGGGTATGTAATAGAAGGTCGTTTAGAGCTGAGCATCTAAGGGTGGATGAATGGTTTATTAGTATGAGCGAGGGTATTTGAATTTTTTATTATTTCCCTTTATTCCTTTGACACCAGTACCTCAGTCGCTTTTATCACAGCCTCAACGGCATCGCCTTCTTTCAAATCGAGTTCTTCTGCCGCTTCTTTCGTTATCATCGCTGTTATAACAGTGGGTACAGCAACTTCTATTCGCACGGTGGATGCGATTTCATCTTTCTCTACTCCTTTTACAACACCTTTAATCCGATTCCTCGCACTTATTTTCGTAAAAGTCGCCTCCCAATCTATTTCATCCTGCGCTACGCTATTTAAATGCCGTTTATACCGTTCATATTCCCTTAAAATCTTCTCGCCCTCTGCCGTTAAGGTTGTACCGCCGCCGCCCTTTGGACCACCCCGGTGTGTCTTCACAACAGGACTGCCTATTGCATCCTCAATTCGTTTCAGGTATTCCCACGCTGTTCGATAAGGAATAGAAAGCTTTTCCGCTGCTTTTAATATAGAAGAAGAGTTACGAATTTCCGCGAGCAACCGCGCTCGCCCTTCACCTAATATCGCTTTCCCTTTGAACTCAATCCACTGCTTATGCCCTGATTCGTATTTTCTCTTCACCTCTTTATTCCTTTGACACTAGTACCTCAGTCGCTTTTATCACTGCTTCTACTTTATCGCCCTCTTTCAGACCGAGCTCTTCCACCGCCTCCTTTGTTATCATCGCCGTGATGGTTACAGGCTTGGCGACTTCGATTTTCACAGTAGAAGCGACTTCCCCTTTCTCTATTGCCTTCACAACACCTTCAATCCTGTTCCTTGCGCTTAGTGGCATTTTTTACTCCTTCGATTTATATATTCATCCCCTTCTTTAAGTGCTTTTCGATAAGCAAGCAAAAAAGCGAAAAGTTTTTAATGCCGAATGGTATATTCTTGCATATCGGATTGAAAAATAATAATGGAAAGAAGAAAAATTTTGGTATTAGGAACACTAATAGCGATTGCAGCGATTGTGTGCGTGTCGGCTGCGGCTTTTTACTTCGCTTCCGAAACGCCCCAGGCGCCGATGCCCGGCGGAGAGAGCAAAGCGCTCATGGTCTATTCAGGTGCGGGAATGCGAAAGCCAATGGACGAGATTGGAACGCTGTTTAAGCAGAAATATGGCGTTACCGTGAACTACAACTATGGCGGTTCCAACACGCTCTTAAGCCAGATAGAACTGACCCAACAGGGAGATGTGTATATGCCGGGTGCAACGATGTACATAGAAAAAGCGAAAGAGAAAGGGTTTGTTGATTACGAGCAGCTTGTAGCGTATCATGTACCCGTGATAGCAGTTCCCGAGGGAAATCCAGCGAATATAACCTGCTTGAATGATCTTACCAAGCCAGGCGTGAAAGTTGTTCTCGGAGACGCAAAAGCAGCTGCGTGTGGTAAGATTGCAAACAAAATACTGGGGAAGAACGGGATTTTTGATGCCGTGGATGCGAATGTCATTGCTCGCACCGCTACGGTGAATGAGCTGGTGGTCTCTACGTGCATGGGCACGGCAGATGCGTCAATAATATGGAAAGCATCTTTGATAGGAACTGAGAACAAGACGGATATTATTGAGATACCAAAGGAACAGAACATCATAAAAGTGATCCCAATAGGCACGCTAACGTTTTCGGAAAACAAAGACATGGCAAAGAAGTTCGTTGACTTCGTTACCTCTGATAAAGGAAAAGCAATCTATGCGAAATATGGTTTTACACCATATCCTGGCGAAAAGTATGAATAGTCTGCTTAGTTCGGTATAAAAAACATAATACATAATAGAGGAGGGAGAAAACCAAAGTGATGGATATGGACGAGGTGATATACAGACCAATAGGAATAATACACACAGGTTTCCGTGATAAAGCAGAAGCCCCGATTCAAGGTGTGTTCGCAAAAGCCGCAAAGGGTGAGGTAGTGGTATTTCCCGAATATGCCGATGGACTCAAGGACATCGAGGGCTTCTCGCACGTCATCCTCATCTACCATTTTCATCTTGCCGATAGTTATTCATTGGTCTCAATGCCCTTTTTAGAAGACAAACAGCACGGAATCTTCTCAATGAGACATTACAAACGACCCAATCCCATCGGGTTGTCGGTCGTGAGGCTGGAGAGCGTGAGGGGGAACAAACTGGAAATCAGCGAGGTGGACATCATAGACGGTACACCTCTTCTCGATATAAAACCCTTCGTGTCGCAGTTTGACCATAGAGATAATGCAAAGAGCGGATGGCTCAGTAATCCGCATTTAGATATGGTTAGAGGTGAATCAGGCAGGCATAGACCTGAATAGAGACAGAGAGAGGGTGAATACAATGTTAAAGAAATTGAAGCAGTCAAAAATCAAGTTTATTACGATACTATCAAGTTTATTCCTTGCCCTTTTTATCTCGGTTCCGATTATATGCATTGTTACGCATACCACGCTGTCGGCACTAATAACAAGCATTCTCTCCGAGGAGATACAATTTGCAATACGATTAAGTTTGGGAACCGCAGCCATATCCACGATTATGTGTATTGCTATCTCTATACCTGCGGCTTATGCGCTTGCGCGATACGACTTCTTTGGTAAGAGTTTTGTTAATACGACTCTGGATGCACCGTTGGCGTTACCACCATTGGTCGCCGGAGTGAGCTTGTTAATTCTATTTGGCACGACCTCATTCGGGAAAGCGCTTGCCGATGCGGGGCTTGTTCTTGTCTTCACGCCACTTGGAATAATAATTGCGCAGTTTTTTGTGAATGTGCCGTTCATGCTCAGGATACTACGGGGGACATTTCAAGGCATAAATCCAAGGTATGAGCACGTAGCGGAAACACTTGGCTGCACCAAGGCGCAGGCGTTCTGGCGCGTAACACTGCCAATGTCGAAGAATGGCTTCTTAGCAGGCTCCATTATAACATGGTCGAAAGGGATAGGCGAGTTTGGTGCTGCACTGATGCTCGCAGGGGCAACGAGAATGAAAACCGAGACGTTACCCATCTCGGTGTTCCTGAACATGTCCTGTAACGAGCTGAATTTAGCTATTGCGGCAGCAACTATCCTTATTATCATATCGCTTATATCTCTGTTCGTGTTTGAAAGATATGGCGGTTTTACACGCGTGTTCTGAAACGAAAAATGATAAGAATAGAGAATCTATCGAAGGATCTGGGCGAGTTCTTCTTACGAGACGTGAGCCTTGAAATAAACGATGGCGAGTATTTTATGGTGCTGGGTCCCACGGGAGCTGGGAAAACCATCCTACTTGAGACGATAGCAGGCATTTACCACGCGGACAGTGGCAGGATATTCCTTGACGAGCAGGACATCACCGATATTCCACCAAGGGAGCGAAACATAGGCATGGTTTATCAGGATTACACCCTGTTCCCGTTTTTGACGGTAGAGGAAAACATAGGTTTTGGGCTGAAGACGCGAAAAGTAACGAAAAGGGAGATCAAACGCAGGGTGGAGGAACTTGCAAACTTGATGGGTGTTTCTCAGCTCTTGCATCGCTACCCTGGAACGCTGAGCGGCGGCGAACAACAGCGAACTGCAATAGCCCGCGCATTGATTATGGAGCCAAAAGTCCTGTTGCTTGATGAGCCGCTAAGTGCGCTGGATACACAAACAGCGGAACGGTTGCGTCAAGAGTTGAAGAACATCCATTCAATCACGAATACTACTATTATTCACGTAACGCACTCATTTGAGGAGGCTTTCTTGCTCGGCAGCCGAATGGCAGTAATGAACAAAGGCGAGATTGTTCAAGTAGGTACGCCGAACGATGTGTTCAGGAAACCCGAATCAGAATTCGTTGCTGAGTTCCTTGGCGTTGGTAACCTGTTCCAGGGGAAGTCCCGCGTTGATAACGGCATAGCCTGTATTGATGTGGGTGATATAAACATCGTGTCTGCTACGCTTAAGTCCGGAAGTGTCCATGTATCCATTAGACCGGAGGATATACTGGTCTCAACAAAACAAATTGTGTCAAGCGCCAGAAACTCGTTTAAGGGAAAAATAGCGAGTATAGTAGATGCAGGGACTACCCTCAAAATCGCTGTTGATGTTGGTATTGATAATCCTTTTATTGTCGCGATAACGAAGCAGTCATTTGATGAGCTGAATTTGAAGACGGGAGGGGAAGTGTATATCACGTTTAAAGCGTCCGCGGTGCATGTATTCTAAATAAATTCCTCCCGATAGGGGATGGATTTATATTTCGTATCTGTAAGTTTGGGAAGAGAAGTTCGGCTGAGTTTCTCAGCTATTGGCCTTAGCCTTCGTGACTGTTTTATTTCTTTACAATTTCTTTCATGTTCGGGTTCTGATGTCCTCATCCTGAGGGCATATTCCCTCACGGCTTTAAAAAATTCACAAAATTTTCATTCTTTCTTGATATCTTGATAATCTTTGCCCTATACATATCATTGATTGCCTCTATTTTCTCCCATTCATTGTGCGCTATCAATTCCTCGGTCTTCGTAAAAATGCTGAAAATGCTTTACTAATTACTAAATTCAGGTCGTCACTGCGCTATTGCAGCCCAAAGATATCTCATGGTATTCCTCGCATTTTGGACGGTAATAAACGAAACATCCCCTATCGGGACCTTTGCAGCTCTTCTCCACTTCTCTCTTCTCTACCTCTCTTATCTCTCCCCGGTGGAGGAGACAGTACCGGTCCCAATTGTGATTATCTGTGAATGATTTTAGAACCGCAAAACTGACCAACCTTTGTGGGAGGTGGAACAGGTGCTTCCAGTGTAACTTGAATATAGATGAGAAGAAAGAGAAAGGTGATAAAAGGTGAGGCAATTACTTCTTCCATAATTCAAACATGTATGACTTTTTTATCTAAGGATTTTCGTTTGATTTGAAAGAATAAAATGGAAGAAAGTCATACTTTATGTACAAAAAAGAAAAAATGAGGACGTCGAAGCGATCAGGGTTTTATAAACTGGGTTTAGAGAAGAGATTAGAGATTGTAAGGGATTTTGCAGGGTTAAATGAAGAGGAGATAAAAGTTCTTAGGAATACGGGTTCTCTGGGCGAGATAGCAAGCAGAATGATAGAAAACGTTGTTGGTACAATGCCCGTACCAATAGGCATTGCAGTGAATTTCCTGATTAATGGTAAGGATTACCTGATACCAATGGCAATTGAGGAGCCTTCCGTTGTCGCCGCTGCGAGTAATGCTGCGAAGATGGCAAGGGAGAGAGGAGGATTCCAAACGAGTTCCACGGAACCCATAATGATCGGGCAAATACAATTAACCGATGTTTCCGACCCGTCATCAGCAAAATTTACCATTCTTGCAAATAAAGACAGAATTTTAGCTCTCGCAAATGAACAAGACCCGATGCTTGTGAATCTTGGCGGCGGAACAAAAGACCTCGAGGTGAGGGTTATTGATACGACCGCAGGTCCAATGGTGATTGTCCATCTGTTAGTCAACGTTAAGGATGCGATGGGCGCAAATGCGGTAAATACAATGGCTGAATCGGTGGCTCCATTTATTGAGCACCTCACGGGTGGAAAGGTGAATTTGAGAATTATTTCAAATCTTGCAACGTACAGGTTAGCGCGTGCAAGGGCTGTTTTTGCAAAGGATGCAATAGGAGGGGCGGAAGTTGTGGATGGTATCGTCAACGCATACCTATTTGCGAAGCATGACCCGTACCGATGTGCGACCCATAACAAAGGCATAATGAATGGAATAGACGCAGTTGTAATCGCTACGGGGAACGACTTCAGAGCGATTGAGGCAGGTGCACACTCCTATGCAAGTATTACCGGAAAATATCTGCCTTTAACGAGATGGGAAAAGAACAGGGATAATGACCTGGTTGGCACCATCGAACTACCACTTCCAGTCGGTATCGTTGGTGGTACAACATCTGTTCATCCTACCGCGAAAACGAACCTCAAAATACTGGGCGTGAAAACAGCAAATGAGCTTGCAGAAGTCATTGCCGCCGTGGGTCTGGCACAGAATTTCGCTGCCCTCCGCGCATTGGCAACCGAGGGGATTCAGCGCGGGCATATGTCACTGCATGCACGGAACGTTGCGATAGCAGCGGGTGCAAAAGGGGATATGATAGACCGCGTTGTGGAAATACTGGTGCGCGAAAAGAAGGTGCGAGTAGATAGGGCGAAGGAAGTGGTAAATAGCCTTTCTTTGGAAAATAAAGCTTAACCGCTTTCTTTCCATCTTCGGTACGTGCTGTAGTCAACATATTGCCGGTGTGGGTTTTCAATCTGCTCTCTCACGGTGATTGACCTTTCCCTCTTCTGCTCTATCTCCTCTGTAACGGTGAATATATATGCATCGGAGCCTGCTCCGGAACCGTAACTGGTCATGAGTATTTTATCGCCTGGTTTTGCTATGTCCAAGACAGCGGCTAAAGCAGTGGGGCATGAAGCAGAGTAAAGATTGCCTATATACCTCACCACCAGGCCTGGTTCAATCTGTTCTCTATTAAAGCCTGCCTCTATTGCCGCCTGGTATGGAAATTTACCATTGGGCGAGTGACTGGCAACGTATTGAATGTCCTTGGGTGTAAGATTACATGCCTTCATAGCTGCCCTCATAGCGGTTCCAACATGTTTGAAGTAGGCAGGTACCCCCGTGAATCTGCCACCGTGCTTTGGGTATTCCTCCCCCGCCCTTCGATAGAAATCCGGTGTGTCGGAAGTATAAGGAACATAACAGTCCAGGGTTGCGATAACATCCCGTCTGCCGAAGATGAAGGCAGCACCACCTGCGCCTACGGTGTAGTCCAGCGGGTCGCCGGCAGCAGCTTGGGAGTTGTCAGCTCCTATTACCATCACATATTCACCGCCAAAAGTGGAATATGCAACTAAAGCAGCGGCATCAATGAATAAGTCCGTTGCCGCCTTACATGCAAACTGAGAGTCAATACCACCGGAGAAGAATCCACCTTCGTAAGGTTCGCCTAACTCAAGGACCTGGGAAACGGTGGACATGGAAGGATTGACGGCGTAAGGCGCTGATTCTGAACCTACAAAACACTTCTTCACATGCCTGCTCTCAATAGCAGAATGAATGAGGGCGCGCTTGCCTGCTTCCACAGCGAAGGTGGTGGTGTCCTCGTCGGCAAAGGGTAAAGTCCTTTCGACTACACCGAGTACTCCATGCCCCTCATTCTTTATCCTGTATTTGGGTAGATATACGCCATATCCTACAATTCCTGGTTTACTGCTGTTTTCGCTTACAGAAGGTTTGACTGGTCGGTATTCCTGGAATGGATAGTAATCGTCCACAAAGGAGAAATTCATGCTTGAATAGTAAATGAGACCACTTGCTCCGTCCGTAAAGGTTTTTCTAAACCTCGGCACCACTTCCCTGCCGATGAACTCAGTGACATCAACCTCTTCCGCAGGAGGAATATAGTCCGTTATTCTGCCCGGGACTTTCAGGTTATCCCCCGGGAAATGAATTATCCCAGACAGAAAGGATTTTAAATAGTCAAACTTTTTTGTAGGTCCACGGATGACGTTGCATGATAAGAGAGTTCCATTTTTGTAAAAGTGGTCAACCTCTTGCATTCTGCTTCCTCTTCCTTCTATATCACAGAAGGATTTTGGTGGGAAGTAAACTCTCCCGCAGTTCTTGCATTTTGCTGCCCGGATTCTATAATCAACGAGGATTTTCCTCCTCGTAATTGGTTCGCTCATCTTTACTTAATTTCCTATGGATTTAATTAATTAAGTCCCTCATCAAAATATGGACAGTGGCGATCCCACCTGTCCCTCCTATGTTATGGCACAAAGCCACATTAAGCGCATTATCAACTTGATTCCCTCCAGCTTCACCCCTTAATTGCTTGAAGCACTCATAGACTTGTCTAACTCCAGTAGCACCCACAGGATGCCCATCTGCTTTCAAACCACCGCCTGCGTTGACCACCAGCTCGCTATTCCCGTTCATGTATGGGATGTGCTTAGACCCTTTGAAGGATTCGTAGCTGTCGTAAACAACCCTCCAGCCTTCTCCTTTCTCGCAAAATCCCGAATCCTCTAAGAAGAAGATTTCTTCTATGGTGAAACAGTCATGGACCTCAGCAACCTGAATATCGCTCATCGTCATACTTGTTTCCTTCAAAACCTTCTCCATTGCCAGCCTTGTAGCTTTTATCCCCGTGAGACTCTCTCTACTGCAGATAGATACATCATCCGTTGCCTGTTGGCTTCCCACGATATAGATAGGCGTGTCGGTGTACTCCTTCGCTACCTCTGGACTGACTACCACAAGCGCCACGGCACCGTCCGAGACCGGTGAACAGTGCAGCATCCGAATGGGATCTGCAACCAGAGGCGAATTTAATACATCCTCTACTGTAAACTCTCTTCTAAATTGAGCGTACTCATTGCCTACTGCATGATGATGATTCTTACACGCAACGAGGGCAAGGGCTTCTCTGCATCTGTTGCCGCTGCCATAGTCGTGGATATACCTCGCCATCATAGAAGCGTACAAACCTGCAAAGGTGTAACCGGCGTCAAACTCGTGGGGATCGCCTGCAAACATGAGGTCATCAATGATCTTTCCCGCACGGTCTGTCATCTTCTCAAATCCACCCACCAGTGCAACATCGTACTCCCCTGATCTAATGCCCAAACAGGCATTATAGAGTGCCGAACCCCCGGAGCCACATGCTGCCTCCGTATTACTCATAGGAATATTCATGCCCAGTTCTCGTGACATATATCCTGGTATGAGTGCGAGCTTGTTGGTAACTTGATATAGAAAACTGCCGAAATAGCATGCCTGGATGTCTTTACGTCTAAGTCCGTAATCTACTGATTCCATAGCCATGATTCCTGCTTCAGTCAGCAGTTCCTCAGGGTTCTTGTACCAAAGTTCACCGAACTTTGTTCGCCCGGCGCCAACAATAGCCGCAAGTGGCTTGAGTTTTTTT
>PIXU01000024.1 GCA_003601795.1 Candidatus Methanophagales archaeon | reverse complement strand
TGCTGAAGGAATTGCACAGGGTTTTGAAGCCAGACGGCTACTTATCCACACGTTTTTGCTTTCGTATTAAAAAGGATAGGATTTTAGAAATTATGGAATCCGCTGGTTTTTCTCTGACAGAGCAAAAGAGGCACATACTTAATTTTAGGAACTGTAACAATTCAGGATGCTATCCTCCGTGTAGGAGCAGCCTGCAAGACTGTCTATTCCCTGAATATCGACAAAATCAGAGATGCAAAGTGGATTTATGCAGACGCGATGGGGATGCGGGTTCTCGGTAAAAACTACTTGCTCTGGACTTTCAGGACGCCTGATGACGAAGTTGTGGTAGCAAATAGGCTGACCGGATTTGTGTGGATTCAATCATTCATCCCAACAGCCATCAAATACCCCCGAGCTCGCTCTGTTTTAGGATACATATTCACGAGTTTCCAGAATTCCGGTCCATGTCCTGGCACTTTCAGGTGTGCAAGTTCGTGCACTACAACATAATCATGTACAAATTTCGGCATTTTCAACAGTCGGTCTGAAATCCTGATTGTTTTTTGTTTCGTGTTACAAGTTCCAAACGTGCGTGCGTTCTGCTCGGTCGTGTAGGTTATCTGCGTCCATGAGAGTTCGCCGCCAAAATAACGTTTGTTAAGCTCACGAGCACATTGTTCCAGCATTTCATCGGCGTTCCTGGCTTTGAGTTCTTTCTTGCGTCTCAACGACTCGAAACGCTTCTTCGCCCACTGGATATATTTGAATTCCTCCTCTCGCGAGAGTCCCAATGGAAGGTATAAGCGAATTACACCGTCCACTTCTCGTGCACTTATCGTCTTCTTTCTTTTACCACTGCGAATTATCTTAACGTCCATTTTTATATCCGTTATACATCCAGATCCTGATACATTTATTTTATTTTCATTCTTTTTATCTCTTGTTTATATGCATGAGCACAGGCATAGGCATGAATATGACCCTGGTACTGGTACATCACACCCGAAGTTCATCTCGCATCCACTGTTGAAAGAGGGGCAGATAGAATGGCGGGAGTATCAAATAGCGATAGCAGAGTCGGCGAAGAAAGAATCCACGATGGTTGTACTTCCGACAGGGCTGGGTAAGACCACAATAGCGCTCCTTGTGATACTGGAACGATTGCCCACGGGTAAGATTCTCTTCCTCGCACCAACGAGACCGCTGGTGGAGCAGCATTCAGCATTCTTAAAATCAGTATTGAATCTCGATCCATCGCTTATACAAACATTCACCGGTATGGTACTGCCAGATAGGCGAAAGATGCTATGGAGTGATGCAAAAATTATCGTCTGTACGCCGCAGATAATAGAGAACGACCTGCTCAGCAACCGGATTACCCTCACTGACGTCTCACTACTGATATTCGATGAATGCCACCGTGCGGTTGGTAACTACTCATACGTATTTATAGCGGAGAAGTATGGAGAGCAGGCGAAGCAGCCACTGGTACTTGGTATGACTGCATCGCCCGGTAGCGAGAAGGAGAAGATAAGAGAGATATGTGCCTCTCTGGGAGTCAAACGTGTGGAGAGCAGGACAGAATACGACCCTGATGTAGCACCCTATGTATTCAGAAAAGACTTTGAATGGCGTGCTGTGGAGGTGCCTGCAGAGCTAAAAGAACAGAAGAGAATGCTGGAAGAGATACTGGAACGTAGAATAGTGGAATTACGGAAATTGGGATTCATAAGGCGGAAACACAGCAGAGAAATAACGAAGACCGAGATACTGGAACTAAGAAAGTTGATAGCGGCACAGTTAATGAAGCAGAAGCATGCAGACCTCTATAAGGCATTGTCACTCTTGGCAGAAGTGCTGAAGATAAAACACGCGATAGATTTGATTGAGACTGAAGGGATGTTTGCATTGAAGCGATATTTAGAGCGATTGCGGAACGAAGCACTCTCAAAGGATGGCAGCAAAGCTTCCAAGCGGTTGCTTAATGATGATAAGTTCGTGAGGGTATTGAAACAGGTATCATCCTACAAAGGTGAGCATCCAAAGCTCGCTGCTTTGATACAGATACTGAAAGAAGAGCTACAGGTAAATCCAAACCAGAGAATAATCGTATTCACAAATTATAGGGACACCGCAGAGATGATAATAAACGCATTGCAGAACTTAGACAGTGCTGGCACTGGAATAAGGGCAGTTAAGTTCATCGGGCAGGCGTCAAGGCTGGATGATCGCGGATTAAAACAGAAGGAGCAGGTGGAGATCGTTGATAAGTTCAAAAAAGGGTTCTATAACGTTATGGTTGCCACTTCTGTTGCGGAAGAGGGGCTTGATATCCCTGCAACCGATGTTGTACTCTTCTATGAACCAATTCCCTCGGCTATTAGGAGTATACAGCGAAAAGGACGGACAGCACGGAAGAAGATAGGGAAGGTGATTGTGCTCATTGCAAAAGGAACAAAAGACGAGGCGTATTACTGGCTGAGCAGGAGTAAGGAGCGGGAGATGCGAAGAAGGATAAGCGAGATGCGGATGATGGACCTGGAAGGAGAGGCGAAGGAAGAGGCGAAGGAGAAGGAGAATACTAAGACACTGCAGAGAACACAGCAACCGCAACAAGTCGCACTCACCGACGTGCCGAAACTGACTATCTTCGCTGATACAAGAGAGACAAGGTCCGGTGTGGTGCGATTTCTGGAAAAAGCGGGTGTGAATCTTAAATTGAAGAATTTAGAGGTCGGCGATTACGTTGTATCAGATCGGATATGTATAGAGCGTAAGACCACCTCAGATTTCCTCGATTCGCTCGTGAACAAGAAGAGGAACCTGTTAGAGCAGATAGAGAGGCTGAATAACGAGTATGAAAAGCCACTGCTGATCATCGAGGGTGAATCACTCTACGGGCACAGGAATGTGCATCCAAATGTGGTGAGGGCGGTGATGGCTTCTATCGCTATTGATTACTCTGTACCGATATTGCAAACGCGGGACGAAGCAGATACCGCATCCCTGATCTATATAATAGCGAAACGGGAGCAGATGCCCAATACAAGGGCAATAAATCCTCATGGCAAGAAGCCCACGGCATCATTGAAGGAGCAGCAGGAGTATTTCATATCCGCACTCTCTAACATTGGTATCATAACCACAAGAAACCTGTTGAGGCGATTCAAGACGATAGAGCGGGTAGTGACCGCCACGAAGGAGGAACTGATGGAGGTGGAGCATGTGGGCGAGAAGACCGCAGAGCATATTCGTGAGGTATTGAGTACGGAATACAAGGAGTAAGGAGTAGTGATGCTTGATGGAATTGAAGCTGAATAATGCTGTGGACTGCATCGGCGACTTCACTTATAACTTCTTATGGCATCATAAGGGTACAAAGCTCAATCCCACGGATAGGATTCCTTCCCAGGTCGGAACCAGTTATACGTATGAAGAGATAGTGGAGGCACTGCGGAGTGGTGAAGACCTATATATAAAGGGCAATGTTGGTAACAGACTTGGCTCGAGTCTGGGTGTTGATCTCTGCTATTTCGGTGGTAACGGTAAGGAAATAGCCGAAACTGGCTCAATAATAGTGGATGGTGATGTAGGCTCCTATATGGGTATGAGCATGGTTTCTGGCGCCATATACGTTAGAGGTGAGATAAAGGAGCCTCTGGGTAATGTGGTAGAGGTAAAATCCGATCTGGAGGGTTATAAAAAGTTCATCTCGCTCACATGGCTGCTCCATCATCCAGAGGCGAGCCTCTTGGAGCCAAACGAGTATAGAGGGGATGAACTGGTTCTTAAAGATGGTCTCGTGAGGAGTACACTCGCAGCCCGATGTCGTGCCCCTGTTAGAATACGTGTGCAGGGGGATACAGGTATAAGCACAGGTATATTGATGCGTAGTGGTACGATAGTTGTGGAGGGTAACGCGGGTATGAACACGGGGGCATTGCTCAATGGCGGTTCTGTGGTGATACTGGGCGATGCAGCGGAATTCACGGGTGTGGAGATGCGCAGTGGGGTTGTTCTTGTAGCAGGTAAATGCAAAGGCTACGTCGGTGCTAAGATGACCGGTGGACATATTATCTGCCGAATGACAATGACAAGACCGGTTCCTCCGGTTAAGGAGCGAGCACTTACAGGCGAGGATATCGCTCTACTCTCGGACTTCGGAATCTCTGGCGTGTTAGTAATGAATTATCGGAGGTATGAGATAACTAAAAGGATTTTATAAGAAACGCTCATTCCCGCATTTCATCGCATGGATACACAGAGAAAGGAGCAACGAAATATTTGTTCACGATGGTTTAGGGCGATGAGAATGAGCGAATAAAAAAACTGCTGTGTTGCACAATTAAACTTTCTTCACTATAAGATTTTACTGATTACTTATATCTTTTATTCACACCAGGCTTGCGAAAAATGGTGTATGAGTCACATCATACTTTAGTATCGCATTATAGAGGATATATTTCAATTTTATCTCATTAAACATATTTTTTACCTTTGTAGCACGTACAAATTCGCCAAATTTACGCTTTACCGCCGAGAAGGTGCTCTCCGCGTACCATCGCCTTCCGTATTTGTACTTATCACGCCAACCCTCATAGCAAAGCTCTCGAAATTCGCGTGCATAGCCCTTCCTTGGATTCTTACTCCGATATGTCGGTCCTTCATTTTTCCTTATTTTTATCGCCGAGATAATATGTAGAATGACTACATGAAAAACACCTCCTTATAAATAGGGAAGAAGGGAGGTATGGGTTCACGGAAAGGAAGTGAGTGCATAAACCCGAAAAGAGGGATAGACATAGACGATGAAGAAATAAGTTTAATAAAATCAGGATGTGTATAATAAAATAAAGTAGGTTGAGGTGTTTTTTCAGAGATGAAAGGGTCAACACTAATGTGGTGGGATAAAGAGTTGAAAATAACCGGGAAATTCGACATAGATGCTGATGTAGTTTTATACTTAGGGGATACCTTAGACCTCCTCAAACAAATTCCCAACAAAACTGCGGGTCTTGTTGTTACTTCACCACCTTATAACATAGGGAAACCTTACGAGAAAAGACTTAACCTTCAGGAGTATATAGAGCAACAGGAGAAGGTTA
>PIXU01000023.1 GCA_003601795.1 Candidatus Methanophagales archaeon | reverse complement strand
TTTTTTTGCACAGTCGCAGAGCGTCTTCCTTTATCTTTCTTGCTCGCTTCTCTCCAATACCAGGAACTCTTTCTAACTGCGTCAAATCGGCTTTTGCCACCTCTACCGCGCTTTTAAACCCTGCGGAATACAATCCTCTCGCGATCACCCTGCCAACGCCTCTTATAGACACCAATTCGAGCAAATCTGTTTTAATACCATGCTTTATCCTCTTCTGTAACACGCTTAACTTCGCATACATGTTCGTATCCTTAAGATATTTTGCCATCCTCGACGCTGCATAACAAATCCATTCTAAGACATAGATGTTATTGTGAATCTCTCCTGGATATATTCCGAACTTCTCCTTTATCTCTCGATAGGTAAGCTCATCAATCCATGCGTGCGCCACAATCGCACTACCCAACGCATACGCACCGTCATACACCCATTCCTGGTTATCGCTAAGGCTGCTTGCTATTTCCATCGCTTGCTTCGCTTTTTTCACACGCAGGGGAACTACCTCCTCACATCTGCATAAAAGGAGCAAGAGATCAAAATCCGATAGTTTTGTTTTTCCCTTTTTCCCGAGCTCACTTAAAACTTCTATCCCTTCTATCAGCTCCAATGCTGATTTCGTGGATAAATACAACTTGGAAGCGAGCGACCCGAATCCAGTAGCTCTTATTTCACTTCCTTTCTTCTCTATGAACCCTTCCTCTGATAATTCCGTCAGTATATCTTCCAATTGGTCTCTTACGAGTTCCATTTGAGCGCGGTTTTGAAACGCATAGAAGGTGCTGTTGAGAAAATCAAGAATTTGGTCTGTATGATGCGCACCACCAACGATGGTTGCGAGAATCTGCTCAGTCATCGCATCTGTGGAAAACTGAGATTTTATCTCTTCCAATTCACCATTTATGTAAAAATCCTCTATTTCCTCGCACTCATCTTCGCTCTTCGCTACTATCAGCCCAATTCCATACTCATCATATTCCGGTCTTCCAGCACGACCAAATACCTGTTTCACCCAGCACACGGGCATCGGCTCATTGCCCCTGCCAAGCGAAAAAAACTTATAATTCCGGATTACAACCATTTTTGCAGGTAAAGAAACGCCCATTGCCAGCGTCGGCGTGCAGCATATCACTTTTAATATATGTGCTCTAAAACTCTCTTCTATCGCTCTACGCTGCTCCGGATGGAGCCAAGAGTTGTGGTATGCAACGCCAGACCTGACCATATCAGCAAGGTCATCTACATCAATGTCCACCTGCTCCGCAAGCTGGATCAACTCTTTATTCGCCATTTTCAATTGCGCTGCAATTTTTCTCGCAAAAGATGCCGAACCCCTTTTTGTATTTACAAAAACAAGAACTTGTGAACCTTCTTTCGCCTCCTGTACCACTCGCTCTATTATCTTCCGGTCATCCTTTGCCAGGAATACCTCCTCTTTTAAAGGCACCGGTCTCCATTCAGAGCGTATCAGAGATGCTTGCAACCAGTCTCCAAACTCCTCCGCATTTGGTATCGTTGCAGATAAGCCAATGATCCTCGCAGCACGATTAAAGCTCATAAAACGCGCCATCGCTCCTTCTAACCTCGGGCCTCTCTTCTCATCTCCTATCACATGTATCTCATCCACAACCAGAACCGAAATCTTTCTTAACCAGGCAGGCTTTATTCTCGTAAGAGAGTCCAGCTTTTCCAGTGTGAGAATTGTAATGTCATATCTTTCAAGATACCTCGAGCTACTTTCGTAATCGCCCGTTGATATGCCAACTTTTGCAACACCGGTGTATTTATCCTTAAAATTCAGATATTTCTCGTATGCTAATGCATTTAGCGGCACGACATAAAGGCATTTCCCGGAATCAAGTAAAATTGATTTTAACATCACTAATTCCGCTAACAGCGTTTTTCCACTCGCCGTTGGAGAAGAGATGACGAAATTTTTATTCTTATCGAGCAAACCTGCTCTTATCGCATCCTCTTGCGGTGGGTAGAGCTCTATGTCGCTATCGCCGGAGATAATATTCAACCCCTTTTCCCGCTTTAAGTCCGATAACCGCATTTTCGCGAAAATCCAACTTACAATACAATAAATATATACTACTTCAATCTTAATTTAATTCCAAATGAAAAATGACGAGTAAGCAAAAGAGGAAGAAGGGGAGGAAGACAAAATCAGCCGGCAGGTTTGGAGTGCGTTATGGACGGAAAATAAGAAAAGCCGTTGCTGAGATAGAAGAGAAGACAAGAGCCACATACAAGTGTCCGAAATGTGAAAAGAAGTCAGTGACAAGAATAGGCACAGGTATATGGAAGTGTTCAACATGCGGCTTCACCTTCACCGGGGGAACTTATGTCCCAAAAACTCCAATGGGCGTAACGGCGCAGAGGGCGATAAAGAGGATGGAGGAAAAGGGAGTAGGAACGGAAATGGGACCGATGGAAGTAAAGGAGTGAGGTGAAGATGGGATATTACTGCTTAAGGTGTAAAAGGATTGTAGAGATAACCACTGAATATCAAGTGATAAGATGCCCATATTGTGGCTATCGGGCATTAAGAAAGGAAAGACCGAAAGTGATGGTGAAAAAAGTAAAGGCGGTCTAAATGGGAATCAAAGCTGAATTTGTGCTTGAGGATGAAGAAGAGGCAATAAAGACGGTGTATGAGTCTATAAAAGAAGAGAAAGAGAATAAGACAAAATTAGAACGCTTTTTTGTTGATGTCGCTCTCAAAGAGGATAAACTAAGCGTGTGTATAAGGGGTGAGGATATAGTGAAGGTGAGAGCAGCGGCGAATACATGGCTTCGCTTGTTGAAAGTAGCAGAGGAAATGGTAGATGTGGTAAAGTCCTGATATGCGATTCTCGTGGTTTTTGAGCGGAATCCCGGCATTAGTGTTCCTATTGCTTATCCTTCTCCTTCTTTTAGGCATATTATGGCTGATAGTCAAATTCTTGCCTTATATCATCATCGCAATTGTAATTTTAATTCTGATTCTTGTGTTGTTGTATTTTCTGTGGAGATTTTTGGTTTAGTTAATTAAAAATGATAGATAATGCTGAAAAATACGAATGCTGGCTATGCTATAACCCTAAACCTTTTTCCAACGCCTCAAGCATGATTTTTGACCTTCTCATTTCAATTTTTATCTCAAGCCCGAACTCCTTGGCGAAGTTTTCAACCGTTTTTGAATATTCTTCGTCTTTCTCATCCCTGTCGGAATAGCATATCTTCACAACCCTTCGGTAATGGTTCTTCATGAGTTTTATTATCCTCGGTGTATCAATAGTAGCACTTCTGCTCATCTTCCCTGCTATAATACCAATAGTAGATTCCAGGATTACTTGAGGCTCCTTTATGATTGATGCCCCCGCAGGAGTCATGAAAAAAGTTCCTATTTCTTCCCGTAGCAACTCCTGAACCCTTTCTTTACCAAGCGCAATCTCTATGCAATTGTTCAATAATTCCCCTCTTTTGTCCCTTGGTATTACCACAGGCACATCTGCTTCTTTGATTACTCTTTCCAACCCGTTTGTTGTGCTTCCACACAACCCATATCCCAATAAAACGAAATTCACTATGGCACTCATTTTTTTTATGCCCTCTTCAATCCTCGCCAGTAGTTTATCAGGGCAGTCATGCATTCTCAACTCTAATACTTCGATAATCACAGAATCCGTGATGTTATATTCACGAATTTCCTTCTCTATCTGCCTGATCGTCTTTTCTTTTATTTTTATATCGCCTTCTGACAGCACACTCGAAAAGCGCTGATTTATCTTTTTACTCAGTGTATTTATTGCCGGATTGCTGGTTTCTGGTAGCACAAAGAAGAGGTTATCAACGCCTGTTTTTTTGATTACTTCTTTTATTTCTCTGCTTAGAATCTCGCATGTGATGATCCCTATATGCATTGTTTAATATTTTCATACTTCCACCACTTCTACGCCATATTCCTTTTCGAGAAATGCCATACCCTCTTCTTTGCTTATCCTTTGCTTACCTGGCAGCTTCTTTTTTTGTATTCTTCGCTCTTTTATTCGATTCCCCGGCCTTTTTAACGAAACTGAAACATCCATTCCATATATTCCTACTTTGGGGTCGTAACGGATGCCAAAGTCGGTGTGTTCCGCGATGCCAAAAGAGAAATTGCCATAGGTGTCAAATTGACTCATAAGGAGCTTATTTTGTATTTTAAAACACCGTTTGAGGAATTCCTTTGCACGTTCTCGTCTCAATGTGACCTTGCACGCAATAGCTTCGCCTTTTTTTATACCCAGTGGTTGTATGGTTCTTTTAGCCAGGCGCTTAATCGGCTTTTGACCCGCAATGCGCTCCAAAAGTTTCTCTGCTTTTGCTAACTTCTCTCCACTCTCCCCTACTGCCATATTTATCACTACTTTGTCTATTTCTATTCTTCTCATTGGATTTGCTGTCATTTTTTTCTGATTTAGTATTTAACCTCAGGAATCTCTATTTTTTCTTCTCCCACCACAAAGACATAATCATCTATGATCTCGAAAGATTCCTCTGCGCCTAACGGTCTTATCATTACTATATTTGGCTCTGGACTTTGCACTATTCTTATCTCTTCTATTTCACCTGCCTGGGCAGAATGCTTACCGCCTATTACCAGCACTTTACTTCCTTCTTTATATGCAAAATGCTGCAGAATTTCATTATCAGGAATAGAAATCATCAAAGAATCCTTTGGTTTTATTTTTTCCGCAAGCTCTTCTCCTGGAAGAATGTTCCTGCCATCATGCAGGTTCAATTGTGTCTGCCCCCCTTTGAGCATTCTTTTACCGCTCACACGACTTAGTTTCCTGGACGCTTCTTCCTCTCCTATCTCCACCAGTGATAATTTCCCCTTTTTGTCCAAAAGAGCCATATAATAGGCATTAATGCGTGGAATGGAAAGGATGTCAAAGATGCCAACAGGGAACTTAAGGTCTTTTCTCACTCTTCCATTTACTACTACCTCCCCCTCTTTCAATATCCTTTTTGTTTCCTTACTATTGTCCGCCAACTGCAGCATGTCCCTTATGATCAAAAGCAGGGGCATGCTTCTATCCCCAGGATGCGGTCCTGGTCTGGGTTTTACCGTCCAGTAGGCGGTTTTTCTTCCTATTCGCCAGCTGCGTGGTGCCGCTATTCTCTTTTGGTGTTTTCCCATCTTAACTAAACTGAATATAACTATGTTGCAAATACTATTTAAAGGAAATAGTTAAAAATAGTAAAATGGACAACTCATCCTTATTTTTTATCGCGGGGTAAATTTCACTTGGTATTGCGAAAAAGAAAAAAATGAAATATGAAGCAGATTGGAAAGTATTTTTGGCTGTTTCAATTGCCCTGGTGATGGTTGCAAGTTGTATCGCAGTTGGTGCCGATACAACTTACAGCATGGATTCGGAGAAAGATAACTCTCCACAAAATTACTTTACGCCAACACTCACTCCAGATCAGATATTGATTATTGCAGTATATTATGATACCTACGTGAAAGGGGACACTGATGGTGAATTTATAAGGATACATAATCCCACTGAAAGTACAATCAACATCGGTGGATGGCAGATAACAGATAGGGAAGGCATTATTACGTTTCCGGATTGGGCATATATAAGTGCCGGGAATAGTCTATACCTCGCTTATAACGCAACTACATTTTATGATGAGATGCTTCTGAAACCCGATTTTGAGTATGGTGTTGATTCAGATCCAACACCAGATATGATAAAGACTCATAGGAGGGTGAGATTGCATAATGAGGGTGATGAAGTGATTCTGAGAGATAATAAAGGTGAAATAGTAGACGTCGTAGTTTATGGCAATTCCGATTACATAGGTCCCGGATGGAGCGGTTTGCCTGTGAAGGATGTAGAAGAAGGTGTAATCTTAGAGAGGGATCTAAACGAAACGACAGGGGCGTATGAAGACACAAACTCCGCTGCTGATTGGGTCACACATCCAATCGAGGACGTTTGGCGACTGCACTTCCCCTACAAGACATTTAACTTCAACGGAACAGTAACTGTATTCACATCACCGGACAGTAGCTTCAAAGAACTTGCAAATGCGATTGACAACGCCAATGAATCAATCTATTTGAATGTTTACCAGTTCCATAATTACTATCTGATGGATCATCTCATCGCTGCCCTAAACCGAGGTGTTAACGTGAAAGTCCTTTTAGAAGGCGATCCTTATCGCGGAATGGGCGATGAAGAGAGATATATTGCAGCGCAGATAGCGAATGCAGGCGGCGAGGTTAGGTTTATGATCGATGACAAAGCCAGGGGCATATATAATAGATATAATTATAACCACGCAAAATATGCCATCATAGATAACAGATCAACCATAGTCATGTCGGAGAACTGGAAGAATACCGGTGTGCCAGTCAATAACAGTTTTGGTAACCGCGGCTGGGGCATCATTATAAACAATCAGAATGTAACAGGCTACTTCACCGAGGTCTTCTTTGAAGACTGGAAGCCGGAAAGCAGGGACAGTTTCGCATTCACCTGCAATCACCCTTTCTATGGAAATAAATATGGGTGTCCTCCACCGGATTTCGTGCCAAATTGCACAATCTTAACCGGCAATTACACGCATCCCTTTGATAGCAAAACAATCACCGGCGAATTCAATGTCTCGCCTGTTCTATCGCCTGATACATCGCTACTGCAGACAGAATCCATCATGGGCATGATTCACGGAGCAAAGAAGTCCGTTTATGTGGAGCAATTTTACATCAAAAAATGGGGATCACGTGCTAATCCAAAACCCAATCCTTTCTTGGAAGCAGCGATCAATGCATCAAGGAGGGGGTGTGAAGTAAAGATCTTACTGGATTCTACTTATGAAAAGGAGGATAATGCGAGGATAAAGGAGTATATCGATGAAATTGTAGCAAAAAATAAGAGTTTAAATCTTAAGGCAAAGCTAATAGACAATGAAGCGATTGGACTCAACAAGACGCATAACAAAGGTGTGATTGTTGACGGTAGCAAGGTTTTGATCTCCAGCATCAACTGGAACGAGAACAGCGTAAGGAACAATAGAGAAGCGGGGGTGATTATAGCAAATGACGAGGTTGGCAAATACTATACGGACGTGTTCTTATATGACTGGAATAGCTCGAATAATCAACCACCAATCGCATCCTTCACGTATTTGCCATCAAATCCTGTCGTAAATCAAACAATCCCGATGGAATTGGAATCGAATCATCGAAATATTTAAATATATCCTCGACATAAATTTCACTTGGTATTGAAAATCAAATAAAATTTAGGAGGTGAAAAAGAAAAAATGAAAAATAAAACCTTTTGTGGAATATTAGTGATCTCAATTGGCTTTATGATAGTCGCAATCGCCATTATTGGCAGTGCAATCGCAATAAACAATACTACGCATATAGTAATATGCGCATTCGACCAAAATCCTGAGGGTGATAGAACAATAGATCGCTTCTTTGAGTGGGTTATGCTCTATAATCCCACAAACAAAAGCGTGAACATAAGTGGCTGGACATTATCTTCCCGCTGCTATGGAGGAAGAAGTATTCCAATAAAAAATACTACGATACTACCAAAAAATTACTGGACTTATATTCACGGTAAACGTTGGTTACGTGATAACGATGAGCAGATTACATTAAACGATACTGAAGGAAACACAATAGATGAAACACCCGTAGTAAATGATGGATACGATGACAATCGTTATTGGGCAAGGTATCCCCATTGCTTTGATACCGATTCTGACTCAGACTGGAGGTTTGGATTGCAAACATTGGAAGAAGGAGTAATGAGAAGAGGAACAGTAAGATACGTTCGCGATGGTGATACAATATACATCTCTCCTGTTAGTTCCAAAGCTACGGAGTTTCTAACATATACCACTGACGGGGGTACAAACTACATTTCTCCTGTTGCAATGGCTGGCGTACAAAGCGTCCGGTTAGTCGGAATTGATGCACCAAAATTAGGCATACCGGAAGGGAATGAATCCAAGAGATGTTTAGAAAATCTATCCTTGGGAAAAGAAGTGGAGGTTGATGTAGATGATTGCAGGCAATATGACAAATACAACAGAATATTAGCGGTTGTTTATGTTAATGGGACTAAGTTGAACTTGGAGATGCTAAGAAATTGCTCTGCAAAACCATTCATAATACTTCCCTCGGAATTTATTCCTCATGCAAACTTCACCTATTCACCACTAAATCCGGTTGTAAATCAGAGTATTACCTTTGATGCCTCTTCTTCCCAGACACTTGATCCAGACGCTGCTATAATATCTTATGAATGGAACTTTGGAGATGGAACAAATGGGACTGGAAAGATAGTTAATCATACGTATCACTCGCCAGATAATTATATAGTAAGTCTAAAGGTAACAGATAGTGATGGTAAAGAAAGAAGATATAACATAATAAATAAGACAATAAACGTAACAGAAAATCAACCACCAATCGCATCATTCTCGTATTATCCAGAGAATCCAATTGTAAACCAAACAATCACTTTTAACGCATCAAATTCAACCGACCCAAATGGAACCATCGAGGAATATGAATGGGACTTTGGCGATGGTGAAATAGCAGAAGGAAAAATTGTAACTCATTCTTACTCTTCTGCAGGAAACTACACCGTAAAACTAACGGTAACAGATAACGAAGGAGCAAAGGACTCAACTGCTCAGGTAATCCATGTTGGGGTTGCAGTTGCAACTACGGTCTCAATAATAAACCCGGGTGAAGCTTCTGAAGGTGAAAATTTCACCGCTACTGTAAATGTAGATGGGGTTAGTGACCTCGCAATACTTATGTTCGGACTGACCTTCAATTCTTCGGTTATACGCTTAACAAACGTTGAAGAAGGGTCTGATATTTCAACTTCAGGTTGGTCTCATTGGAATATCGTAGGATATACAGGCACAGGCGCTGGTACAGTGAAAGTTTTTGCTTTCTCTGATCCCTCGGGTTCGACAATTAACGGGTCAGCGGAATTGGCACGGCTTGAGTTCGAAGTTGTGGGAGAAGCAGGGGATAGAAGCGGTATTGACATCCATGGGATATTAGGTAATTCGGCTGTGGAGCCAATAGAAGCGATATGGGTGGGTTCTGAGGTTGCAGTTATACAACAATGAAAAAAATCTTAAGAATTGCAATAATTGGACTGTTACTGTTGATAGTAAACGCGCTACTTATATCGAGTGCAATCGGGAATTTCAATGAGCAACCGGTTGATAAAAGAGTTGTCAAAGTTTCTATTGAAAACCAGGATGATGTGGACACATTATCGAATTTAGGCTTGGAAATATACGTTATAGAGCAAAACTACTTGGCTATAAGAATTACGAATGAAGAGGAACAAGAGATTGAGAGGATAGGTTTTTCCGTAACACCAATAAAAGAGGATGAATTAGTTCATAGGATCGTAAAAGTAGTTATTAAAAATCAAGAAGATATAAACGAATTAGCGAATTTGGGGTTGGATATATGGGAAGTAAATCAGGGATATTTAATTGCTATGGTTTATGATAAACATATAATAGAACTGAAAGAGAAAGGATTTGTTGTAGAGATTTTATACAAAAGCGAAAAAGATTTTCAGAAATCTCGTTTTGAACCCGTTCAAGCAACTTCTGGCGTGTCATATCATTCTTACAGTAGTTTGAAAACCGAGCTTCAAAATCTTGAAAATAATTATACACATATTGCAAAAGTATATGATATTGGCGATAGCTGGGAGAAAACACAAGGAATTGCTGATAGGGATATTCTGGCAATAAAAATCAGTGACAACGTAACAAACGAAGAAGGGGATGAACCTGACGTATTGTTTATGGGTGGGACGCATGCTCGCGAATGGATTTCAGTTGAAGTCCCATTCTATCTTGCTAAGTATCTTGTAGAACATTATTCTACCGATCAAAAAGTTAAGCAGTTGGTAGACAGCAGAGAGATATGGATTGTACCATTGATTAATCCCGACGGTCTTGAATATAGCCGAACGGACGATCGATTATGGAGAAAAAATAGAAGAGACAACGGAGATGGAACTTTTGGTGTGGACCCGAACAGAAATTTCGGGTATAAATGGGGTCAGCAGGGTTCGAGTGGAGATTCTGCAAGCAATACTTACAGGGGACCTGCACCATTTTCTGAGCCTGAAACGCAAGCAATACGTAAGTTAGTATCAACGCATAATTTTTCCTCTTCGATAAGTTATCATAGTTATTCACAGCTTGTACTCTATCCCTGGGGTTATACTAAGGATGCTCCACCCCACAAAACTCTACTGAGTAAAATGGCGGAGGATATGGCAACTGAGATTAAAAAAGTACATGTAAAAAACTACACGCATGAACAAGCATCTGATCTTTATATAACAAGTGGAGATTCTGATGATTGGCTGTATGGGGTTCATAATATTGCTGCATTCACTATTGAATTACGACCAAAAAACCTTGCAGAAGGTGGTTTTGTGCTGCCACCGAACCAAATAATTCCTACATGGGAAGAGAACAAACCAGCAGCTTTGTATCTTATAGAGTGGTTCCAACAGTTGGATATAAAATCATCACCAATCGCGTCATTCTCGTATTATCCAGAAAATCCTATCATAAATGAAACAATCACCTTCAACGCATCAAATTCAACCGACCCAGATGGAACCATCGAGAACTACGAATGGGACTTTGGCGATGGTGAAATAGCAGAAGGAGAAATTGTAACTCATTCTTACTCTTCTGCAGGAAACTACACCGTAAAACTAACGGTAGCAGATAACGAAGGAGCAAAGAACTCAACTGCTGAGATAATCAATATCCATAATATTGAAATCCCAATTGTAATCACAGTATTAGTAAGAGCAACTGAAGCTTCTGATTGCGGAGACTAATTGGCTGGAGAACGTTGCTTTAGCACAAGACTCGGCAGCAGCATATTTGTTGGATCTGGGTGACGCAAAGAAAATCGAGATTGCAGTCCCAGAATACTCTTTCTATGAGGCGGATGGATCGTTGAATAGGAGACTCATAAAGCGTGCAGAGAGAATTGATGAGGCTTTATCATTGCTTGGGCAAATATCGCAGACCGAGCATTATGCTGAGTTATGCGAAAGAGGTAGAGATATTTTTTAAGAACTCAAGAAATTGACATTAAGCGATAGAGCGGAAATTAAAAGGGTTTTAAACGAGATTAAGTCGATAATCCAGATAATACCGTATACAAGCGATGCTTCAACAAGAGCGGAAATGATATTTGAATCGTCCAGTCCTCCATTTAAGGAGGGAGATTGCAGGATTTATGCATCTATCCTGGTAT
>PIXU01000022.1 GCA_003601795.1 Candidatus Methanophagales archaeon | reverse complement strand
GTTTGTTGAAAGTGATATTATGCCAATCGCCTTTATATCCTGTCCAATTAGCTTCTGCTATTGTTCCCGATTCGTTATAAATTCTGATGTATTCGGTATGCCCGCCTGTGCCTTCACAGGGGTAAGTGTAGATTTTGTGCACAGTGATGTCTTGCGATGGTATGATGTTCCCGGTATGCGTGCCTGCTATTGAGGGGTATGGATTTGAGGGTGCGCCGGTGTCGAAGATTGCTGCTGGTGGATAGACCGTTATTATTTTGGTAGTTGAATTCATCGCTCCGTCATCGTCTGTTACTGTTAATGTTACCTCATAATTCCCTGTTTCTGAATAGGAATGATTTATTATTTCATGCGTCGTGCTCGTGATGTTTCCATCTCCGAAGTCCCATTCGTATGCGGTGATGTTCCCGTCCGGGTCGTAAGAAGAGGATGCGTTGAAGGTGATGGGTTGGTTGACGAGTGGATTTTCAGGGGTGTAGGTGAAGGAGGCGGTGGGGGGTCGGTTCTCTTCTGGGAAGAAGTAATTCTCCCAGGGCTCAATCAGCGGGTAGTTGTCCTTGTCACCATCTACGCTGTAAGCAGTATCTCCTATTCCATCATTGTTTGTATCCGTTCCAGTATAATCATCCCAGTAGTTTCCTAAGTAGTTCATGTACTGGCTTCCGTTGTAGGTGTAAGTTATCTTTGAAGTGGAGTTCCAGATGTTTGTTGAAGAATAAGAATAAACATTATCTGTGTTGTTTATGAAGTTGTTGAGGTAGATGATGTTGTTGCTGGAATAGTAGAGGTAGATTCCATCATATATGTTCGAGCTTATGGTGTTGTTTGTTATGATGTTGTTGTTGGACTCATCGTGGAGGACGATTCCATAGTAGTTGTTCGAGACGGTGTTGCTGGCTATGCTGTTGTTGCTGGAATAGTCGATCCAGATTCCAATTTCGTTGTTCGAGGCGGTGTTGTTTATTATTTTGCCGTTGCTTGTGTTCCAGAATTCAACGCCAACGGTTGCGTAGGAGAGGTTCAGGTTTTCAACGGTTATGTTGTTCGAGTTTATTGCAATCACCTGGCCTGCATCTTCAACAACGTAATCGCTCACACCCTCCAGATAAACAAGGGGCTTTCCATTAACCGTGTTGTTTGTAACTTTGTTTGTAACTTTGTTGTTGTAAGAGTCGGACACCACAAACATTCCGTTTAAGAAGAAGGTGTTGTTGGCTATGATGTTGCTGCTGGAATAGTAGAGGCGGATTCCACCACGCTTATTCGAGCTTACGGTGTTGTTCGCTATGGTGTTGTTGCTAGAAGAGCCGAGGAAGATTCCATCTTTGTTGTTCGAGACGATGTTGTTTGCAATGTTGCAGTTCTCTGCATGAACGAGTGAAATCCCGCACCCACCACCATCTTTGATCGTGAATCCGGAGATGTTCACATAATCTGCACTCACCTCAAAGACGTGGTCATCAGGTTTGGAAGCTCTTACAATTGTATCCGCAGGATTCCCAGAGGTTGATTTTATCGTTAAAGACTTGTAAACATCTATATTCTCGGTATAGGTGCCGAGATCAACGGTGATCGTATGCCCATCCAAAGTCTCAGGGTCATCTATCGCAGCCTGAATCGTTGCGAAGTCTTCGCCTGTGTTTAGGTTGTGGACTGGTAGTAATGTAGTATAATTCTCAAACCTTTCCATCAGCGGATAGTCGTCCTTATCTCCATCTACACTGTAAGGAGTATCCCCAATTCCATCTCCATCGGTATCGCTTCCTGTGTAATCATCCCAGTAGTTGCCTAAATAGTTGGTATAGGTTTTCCCTTTGTAGGTGTAGGTTATTTTTGATATGGAGCTCCAGGTGTTGTTTGAACCAATGGACAACGCATTAAATTCCGTATTATTTATGAAATTGTTCAAATATATGTCATTATTTGAAGAAGATTCTAAGTAGAGGCCACGACGATTGTCCGAGATTGTATTATTATAAATCCTGTTATGGCGTGACCCCCATAATCCCAGTATCAATTTGATCCCTGTCTCATTATTAGATTTGATTTTGTTATTTGCTATTACATTGTAGTTTGCATCAATTAGGAGAATACCATCATGGCTTTTTGAGATGTTGTTTTTCTTGACTGTGTTATACCCTGCACCATCTAAGCATACCCCGTTCCCTTGATTCAATTGAATAGTGTTGTTTATAATATAATTATATTGGGATAATGACATTTCTTCTCCACCTATGTAGATACCACTATGATTATTTGAATTAGCTACGTTATTCACGATCTGAGTGTAGAATGAATTGTATAAGCGAATGCCAAACATATCATTCGAGTTAACAGTGTTATTCATGAGTTTATTATATCTGGTTATCCATAAATAAATACCACTACCGCCATTATTCGATGCATTGTTGTTCATGACATTATTGTTTCTCGAAAGATCCAAGCAGATGCCGCATCCACTATTGAAGAGGGCTTCATTGTTAGTCAAAGTATTATTTGAAGATTCATATAATTCAATACCCACGCTATTGTTTGAGGCATTCACATTCTCTATTCTTGAATCGCTTACACCACAGAAAAGTACACCTTCTCCATTATTTGTGAGCGTTAGGTCTTTTACAGTTATGTTCGTCGAATTTATCGCAGCAACATATCCAGCATTTGTTGATGAATCTATAATCCTGTCTTTTTCATTCACTAAATAATATATTGGCTTCCCATTGACTGTATTTGAAGTATCAACCTTATACGATTGCAATTTTTCTAGATCTACATACCCGATTTTAAAATTGTATTTATTATTCATCATGGTGTTATTTGTGAGCGTTATATTAGATGCAAAAGCCAAGTAAATGCCATATTCGTTGTTTGTGATAATACAATTTGATATCGTGCAATAATCTACCCAATCATCCTCTATATTAAATCCACAATCCCCTCCCTTAACCGTAAGACCACTTATATTCACATACTTCCCATACCACGGAGACCACGAAGTAATTTTAAAGACAGGGGCATCTGGATTAGCCGCCTGAACAATCGTTTTATCGCTTCCATTCTCTGACATGATTGTCAATCGCTTGTTCACGTTCACATTCTCAACATAAGTTCCATCTCTAACAATTATCGTATCTCCGGCAGTTGCATTATCAACTGCCCACTGAATCTTTTCGTAATCATCAGGCACATATATTGTCTTTGCTGCGGAGACGCTTGCGAAAGCAGTCAGAATTAAAAATGAGGCGAAGACGGGGAAAACAAACTTTCCTTTACACATCATCGCCCCTCCACCTCCAGCCATAGCCTTGAAATCTTCCTATATAAATAACTTGCGCATTTTCTCATAAGAATCTGAGAGGGAAGCATCAAATATGAAAATCTGAACTTTGACGATAAAAGCCAACTAAGAAAGAAGGGGGAAAGGGACGGATGCATGCGAGGTTGCGTTACGAGAAGGGAACGGTTTTGATAGAGGGAGATGTTGTTGTTCCGTTTGCGATATTTGACCCTCGCAGGAATTGCTACCGAGCGCTCGCTTTCAAGCACAGAGACATTATTGAGTTTCTTG
>PIXU01000021.1 GCA_003601795.1 Candidatus Methanophagales archaeon | reverse complement strand
TTTGCTTCTACGTTGTCTGCAACGTCAATATGGAATATCGCCTCGCTCTTTTCGCCCGAATTCAGCCTGCCGATGTACGAGCGGTCCGTTCCAGACCACGAAGGCTTGAAACTCGCATTACAAATCAATATCGCTTCAATATCTTTTGCCGCCGCTTCACCACTGTTCTCTATAAAAGCTCGTATCTCAACATTTTCATCCCCGGGTCTTATGTCCATGGGGTCAGAGGTTACATCGCCTATGTTTATCACTCCCTTCCCTACCACGTTGAAATATGCCCCTAATTCTATCGGACCTTTAGGCTTAGTTATATAGCCCTTTATAGGATCAAAATAATATTCATTCCACGAGCAGATAATGGGTATGGAATAAACGCCATTAGGCGCTTCTTCTTTTACATGAACCCTTATTTCCACTTCCTTCTCGCACCATGAATTCAACGTATTCATTTGGATTACCTTAGGACCCACGGGAGACACGATTTCCGTGCCTTCTAATGCCAATCTAATATCTCTCGCATCTCGCCCACCATTGTTTTTTACCGTCAAAACCACCTCGCTTGTAGCACCAGGATGTAACTCAGCCGGCTTTACATTGGTTATCATAACCGAAGAGAAAGCCGCTTCTGTCGGTGGTATAAACGACGGCACAGGCGAAAACAGCATAAAAAATACCATACTGAGGACGCATAGCGAAACCAATTTTCTTCTTTTTCCTTTATCCTTTTTACTCATTTCTTCTTCCCCCCTTTCCTTTATATCATTATCTTCATTGAAATCCTCTTTGCCACTTCTTCCACGTTCTCTACCTCTATGGGCATCGTATTTATATCGTTCATTATTTTGGAGAACAGGAGAACAGCGAGGTTCATTTTCCTGTATTCGTGTAAGACCGCAAGAAAAGTCCCCCTCACTTTTGCATCGCCGATTTTATCCCTACTCGTGGACAGCAATTCAATCATCGGTTTTATATTCTCCGCGAGAAATCGCTTCAACAGTTCACCAAAACTCTCGGTTAATGAGGTATTAACCGAATAGCGGATTTCTCTTCCCCCTCTCTCCACTTCAATCATCGGTCCCCTTTTCAATTCCCTCAAGCTTCGGCTGACCAATCCGCGGCTGTAGCCCGTGCCCGCTTCTATCTCGCGCTGCGTTACGGGGCAGGACTTGAAGAGCAGAAAACCCCAGACACGCCCCACTGATCCCCCTATCCCCCATTGCTTCCCTATTTTCGCTAATGAATCCAATACTTCTCGCATCACTTCATCGCTCATCTTCTCATCATCCACCCATATTTTACTTTTTACTAAAATGTTAAATTGGTAGTATATAAAAAGTTCCAACAAAAATATGCCCATTCAAACTTTTGACGCTCTATAATAATCCAGGGCACCGGAAACAGCCTTCTTTAACAAAAAGAACCTTCGGTTTAGCAGTCCCGAGAGCACATAGCGCGGTCTCAAGTAGAAGCTGATATAAGCCCGGTTAAATAATTTCCTCAATTGCTCGGTCGAAATCCCGGGAATGTTCATTATCGGCTCTACGGTCGTATACCTCCGCCAGTCTCGGGTTATTAACAGCCCCTTCTCCTTCGCAAGTGCAAAGAGCCTTGTCCCTGGATACGGTGTGCATATTGTGAACTGTGCGTAAGTGGGATTTAACTTTTCCGCAAACTTTATCGTATCTTTTATCATCCTTACCGTCTCTCCCGGAACTCCGATAATGAACGAAGTAAGAACGTTTAAACCTGCGTTTTTAACTGTTCCCACCGCTTTACTCACCTTCTCCAACGAAGTGTCCTTTCCGATGAAATCCAGAACCTTTTGCGAGCCCGATTCCGCACCGATATAAATATCATGACAGCCAGCCTTTTTTAGCTTCGCCGCTAACGCACGGTCTATGGTGTTTGCATGTGCAGAGCCACTCCATGAGATGTCCATTCCCCCTCCATTCCCCTCTTTTATCAGCAAATCGCAGATCTTCTCCGCTCTCCTCTTGCTCAGCGTGAAGGTATCATCCATGAACTCTATCTCCGTGACACCAAACTCCGTATTGAGCATTCTCAACTCCTCTATTACGTTTTCCGCAGACCTCGCTCGCCACTTCTTACCGCAAAGCGTAGAAGAAGCGCAGAAGATACAGTTGAATGGACAACCCCGACTCGTCATCATCATCCCATATCTGTGATTACCCAACCTGTACTCGCTCATCGGCAGCAAGTCATAAGCAGGAAATGGGATTTCGTCAAGATTATTTATGAAAGGTCTGTCTTCCGTCTCTTTTACTTCCCCTCCATCTCTGAAACTTATCCCTGAGATATTTTTAACTGGCATGCCCTTCTCGAAGGCACCAAGCAGTTCCTTTGCTGTCAGCTCTCCCTCATTTCTCACCACCACGTCCAATGCCGGGCACTCTTCAAGCGTTTCTTTCGCCGTAAAAGTCACGTGTGGTCCGCCAATTACGGTCTTAATGCCAGGATTGAACTCCTTCGCAAGCCCAGCAACTTCATAAGCGTCGTAGATTGTAGGTGTAGTGGCAGTTATGCCCACGACATCGGGCTCGTATTTCTTTAACTCCCTCTTCAACTCCGCTGCGCCGTAATTCAACGTCAACCCGTCTATTATACGAACTTCATGCTCCTTTCTGAGCACCGAACCGAGATATGCTAAGCCAAGAGGCACGCCCGTAGTCCCGAGCACTGTTTTAACGATTGATGCCGAATTTGGCTGTACAAGCATTACTTTCATATCTATCTATTCACTCACCTCCCAGCTCTTTCAACCGCCTCTCCACCTCTCTAAATCTCGCTTCCAGCGACGATCTCATGCTGTTTGTATTCAGAACTGCCAGGTCCGGTATATCAGGATTGAGCCATTTACTTACTTCGCTCCGCTCTGTCGGCGACTCACCACGCTTCATCGTGTTTACATATTTATTCAGTGCATTCGCCATGTGCGTTGCCGCGGAGCTGAGTAACCAGCTTTTGATGCTTTTGGTGTTCTTGTATTCCCGCATGAGTTTAGGCACGATCTTCAAATCGTGGTCTATGCACTCACCCATGAGCTGCCAGTGTTCCGGCGTCATCTTCGCCATGGTAAACGATTCCTCGCTATCTAAAGCGGAGCCACGCATTGAAACGAAGTTCATCGGCACGATAAGCGACGAAGTGCCTTTCAAATCCTCTACCAGCTCGATACTTCGTATTACATCATCCGTAGTTTCTTCCGGCAGGCCGTTTATCATTGTCGCAGCGCAGAACCAGTTATTATCATCGAGGATCCCGAAAGCTTGTGTGACTATCTCCTGCCACTTATCCGCGGGCGATGGTAATGCTTTGCCTCGCATGTGCTTTGCAATCAGTCTTGCACTTCCCGTCTCAATCCCCGTTTGTGCGCCCAACCAATTTTGATCGAGCATGGAGTAGCATGTTTTGGAAACCGCCTTTAGAAGACCGGGATTATGATATACGGTTGCGAGGGCTATATGGCTCGCACCAATGCTCTCAACACCTTCAACAGACGCGACACGCTTGATTAGATTGAGAACACGCTCATCATCTGGTGCTATCTTTTTGGACCCATAACGCAGGAGATCCTCGGAATGGAGCAATATCGCCCTCTGCCCCGCTTCTACATTCGTCCGCACGTCCTCTACGATATGCTCTACTGATTTAAAACGGAGCTTCTGCATGGTCGGTGTGCAGAAGGAGCAGCCTCTTCCGCAGCCCCGGCTTATCTCCACCAGACCGTGGATTGTAGCACCTCGAATGTTGGGTATCTCCTCTGCGCCTGGCTCTCTTCCATTTATTATCCTCGATGGCAGTTTCTCACCCTCAAGTATGGATTTGAACATTTCAGGCACGGTAAGTTCACCCTCGCCAAGATGAACGTAATCTATGTTGAGTTTGTCCATGACCATTTCATCCACTAACTGCCACGCCGCTTTTCCGCCTGCTACCACTATCTTCTCTTTCATTACCGGCTTACTCATCAATTCAAAGAACTTTACTCGGTTGTACGGTGGTCCGGTATTCACCATATCAACGAACTCCGAAGTGGGCGGATTGATGCCCAGGAAATCGTGTCCGCTAATTCCTATTATCTCCGTTCTACTGCCAACCACACGCTCCAAATCTCGTGGATGGACAACTGCGACTTCATCCTCGCCAAACACTTCCGCTAAGCAGGATTCAACAATTCTGAGTCCGAAATCGGCATACACCGCCCCACCGTTTTTCCTCTGCACGGGCGGCGACCAAACGTTAAAATAAAACCAATCAGGAATAATACCCTGCGGCATGCAGGTGGAGAACCCCACGAATATCCCCCACCTGTACTTGCTCATCATTGTCTCATCGGCAGTTAGCACAATTTTAGGACTTCTGTCTGTTTTTTGAGATAATATCCCGATTTTTTTCATTTCATCTCACCTTTTCTTCATTATATATCCTTCGCTCCCTGTTAATTATCTTATCCCATTCAGCTTTCTGCATTATGCAGCCCGGGTCGGGAGCTTTTATGTCTCCATAATACGCGTAAGCCCTTGCACGACATCCACCACAGATATAGCGATAAGGACAGGAGGAACAGGCATAATCGCTCTTATTGCGGTCACGCAGTTCCAGCAGCACTTCGCTATTGTCCCACACATTCTGGAATCCATCTTTCAAGACATTTCCGAGTTTTATTGGCATGAATACGCACGGCTGGATGTCCCCATTATGCTCAACGGAGCAGTATATCCGCCCGGCACCGCATCCACCAATGAACTCAGTAAGAGCCTTTGCACCTTCAAGATATTCTGCTGGAAGGTCAAGTTCGGCGAAGTGCGTAGGAGAAATTTTAGCACCCGCGTTTCTCAATGCGTTGGATAGTGAAATGCGGGCGTAACACGGCGAGGTTGTGACTATTTGCATATCTCCTTTTTGCCATTCGCGGTAAAGGTAATTCATGAGGTCTTCCCGTTCCTCCGGTCCCAGGTCTTCTTTCACTATCTCTCGCCCCCTGCCGGTGGGCACGAAGCTGAAGACAATAATCCGGTCTACCTGGAGCATCCTTCCAAGTTCCAACATCTCTGCCATCACGTCTATATTATGGTGCGTGGCTGTGGTAGCGATTCCAACCGTGAGTCCGGCATCTTTAGCGTTTTTTAGCCCCGCAATGGTCCGATCGAAAGCGCCTTTTACGCCTCTAAAAGCATCGTGTATCTCTGCCGTCGGACCGTCAATGCTCACCTCCGCATATCTTATCCCCGCATTCTTCATGCGTTTCGCCATTTTAGGCGTTATAAGCGTTCCGTTTGTAGCTACGGAGAGGTAAAACCCTCTGGAAGATGCATGCTCCGCCACGGGTAACAGATGCTTGTTCATGAGCGGCTCGCCACCTGAGAACGATATAGCAGCAACACCTGCCTCGTCAAGTTGGTCCACGACTTCCATCTTCTCCTCGAGCGTGAGTTCGTCCGGCGCGGGATGCGGAGTAGCGCACGCATAGCAGTGCTTACATCTAAGATTGCATTCCTTCGTGAAGTTCCAGACAACAAGAAAAGGTGCGGATAGCCGCTGCGGCTTTGTTATGCCGTATTCCGCGATGCCACGAATTATAACACTGAACCCTTTTCTTATGTAAGGGTCTTTAAGAAAGTTCTTTATGGCTGGAGGTTCTACGCCGAGTGCAGCGGCACCCTTTTCTATCGCGGTAGCAACGACCTTAGCATGAACTTTTTCCTTTACACCCTCTGCCTCTTCAACGCCCGCGTATATGGCAAGTGATTTGCTTATGCTCTTTGGTTGGGACAGCTTCTTCATTATGAATCTCGCAAAGGTGCTGTCCATTACCCTGTTCAGATAGGCTATTATTTCCGCTTCGTTCAGCAAAGCCTTATTGCCCATCTTTACTTCCCCTCCCTCTCAGCGGCACTTTCCACTCTTCTCAAATATGCGATTGCATGCTCAACTTTCTCTCTGAGAGGTTCGAGGTCTTTTTCACCCTTGAGGGTGTCATCGAGCTGCTTTAGATAAGCCATAACCTTCTCGTGTTCTGTCCTTATCAATTCCACGAAGTTCACATTCGCCATATACACGTTCCTTTTGATGCTTCTTACCCGTTCCACCAGACCGATCCTTATAAGCGTATTAAGATAGTTTATGGTGGAAGAGTAGGCATAACTGGTTCTTTCCCCTATCTCTTCCGCGGATAGCGGCTCGCGGGATGCGATAAGCACGGCATAAACAGAGCTGCAGCCTTCTGCAAGGCCCCAGTTCTGCATCATCGCTTTCACTCGTCTGACCACGCGGTCTACGGGGGTTTCATGCTCAGCGGACATAGTCTTTGATTCTATCATAATTATTATAAATATTGTATTTAATATAAGATAAACTTTATGGGTAGAATATAT